>JAEEXW010000218.1 GCA_016287995.1 Bacteroidales bacterium | reverse complement strand
CACCTTTATTAATAAGCATCGAATTACCCTCAGCCCACATTGCGCAACAGTACATCGTAGTTTCGGAATCCTTGTCGTGATCCATATAAATATTAATCACGCCTTCGTTGATAAGCACCGAATTTTCGCCCGCAGCCATTGCATAGCCTCTGAGAGCATCTACACGGTAATTAGTGTCAGAAGCCTTGGCTTTGTGCCTTTCGTACAAATCCTTGAAATGAAGGTCAATAACACCTTTGTTGACTAAAACCGCATTTGGAGCAAGCATTTGGTCGCCGTCATCAGCATTAGTAACCGCCACGAGTCCGCAAAGAACGTTGTTTTGAAGTTTTCCGCTCGTATTGAACTGTTTACCGGCGGCATAGCGATAGATAAAAAGGTTTTTATCCTCGGCGTTTGCTATGTTAAGATGCTTTTCGTTGGTATAATACGCCCCTTTGCCAACAAAAATTGACATTTCAGAATTTTCCATAATTACAATAAAACTTTACGTTATGCGATTATTTTTTGTCCCACGGGAACTCGGTCTTGATTGGCGAAAAGACGTCGATAGCCTCAGTCTCGCCTACTGCCACGAAAGCGTGCGGCACATTGGCAGGTACAAGATAAGCGTCGCCAGCTTTGAGATGAAATACTTCGTCGCCAATGGTGAGTTCAAAGCCGCCCTTGATACAGTAGCCGAACTGCTCCTGAGGATGGGTGTGCATGCCGACAACAGACTTGTCTGACGTGTTCCAGTGAAGGACATTCATATTTTTGCCGGATGCGAAATCCTGACGGATAACGCCTTTGCCCATATCGATTTTCTCGATTTTGTCATGTAAGAATACTGATTGTGCCATAATTTTTTAAGTGTTAATAAAAAAAAAAAAAAAAAATAATTTTTGTTAAATTGTTCGCTACAAATGTAATAATTCATTTTTAAAAATGCAATTATTCATTTTGTTCATTTTTGTTTCTTTCAACAATTCATTAAAAACTTGTAACTTATAATTTTTATTCGTATTTTTGGGGCGTAATTTCAAACAGAAAAAGCGATACTTAATATGAGCAACAAGAAAAACCGCATCGTGCTGTTAAGGCAAATGATTGAAACCGAAGAGATAAGGTCTCAAAAAGACATTTTGAACCGCATGAAAGAACAAGGCGTGGAAGTAACTCAGGCAAGCCTTTCACGGTATCTAAAAGAAATGAACGCCGTCAGAGTGTCTGATGGCGAGGGCGGATATTTTTACAAACTTCCAGCAGGGGCTATCCGTGCCGACATAATGTCATCTCAGGTAGAGGCAGTGGAATTTGCGGGAACAAATATGGTTGTCGTAAAAACACAAGCAGGCTATGCAAATGCCGTTTCGGTACAGATTGACGCAAAAAGACTGCCTGTAATCGCCGGCACGGTTTCCGGCGACGACACTATTTTAATAATCATCAGAGACGGTTTTTCGCGTACAGAAGTTGAAAAAGTTCTCATTCAGGAATTTCCATCTCTAAAAGACAAAATCATAAACGTACATCATCTTCAATGATAATCCGGCAAATCGTTTTCAAACAAAAGCACGTCGCCTGAAACAGCCTGCGAATATGCAAAAGTTGCCGCGTCTTGCAAACCGGTCGCAACGTAGATTTTGTCTTCGGGATAGTTTGCCGCTTTCAAACCACTATAAATCGCTTTTGTCTGCTCTTTGCCGACAAGAATTGCAAGGTCGGCAGATTGTGCAATTTGTTTTCCGAGTTCGCCGTTATAAAAGTCTTGACGGTCAGCAAGTTCGATAATACCAGGTGTTATCACAATTCTTTTGCAGTCTGTAAATTGCGAAAGAATTTCCAACGCCATTTTCGCGCCTTTCGGGTTGGAATTGAAAGCATCATCGATGATAACAACACCGTTTGGTCCGGCTTTGATTTCCATTCTATGTTCAACGGCTTGAAGTTTGTGCACTCCGAATTTTATTTGTTGAACAGTTAACCCAAGCCTCAAAGCGCAAACCACCGCCGAAATAATGTTTGAAATATTGTAAATTCCAAGCAGCGGCGTTGATAGGTCAGCAATTTTTTCGCCAAAATGATACAACTCAAAATCAGTGCCTTGCGGCGAAAATTTTATATTTTTTGCCGAATAGTCGTTGGTATCGTTATCCGTTGAAAAATATTCTGTCGGCTTGGTCTTCGGCGTATTTTTAATGATTTCGTAATCACCGTTAAGAATTGCCAAACCGTCAGAAGGCAAAGAATCAATAAGTTCAAATTTGGTTTTGCGGACGTTTTCTATCGTTTTGAAAGTGTCCAAATGTTGCTCGGCAACCGAAGACAAAATACCGATTGTCGGGTGAACAATGTCGCAAATTTCTTTGATGTCGTTAATCTGTTTTGCGCCCATTTCGCAGATAAAAACCTGATGTGTCGGTTTCAAATATTCTCTGATTGTGCGGACAACGCCCATTGTCGTGTTGAAAGAGCCGGGCGTCATCAAAACGTTGTATTTTTCGCTGAGGATTTTTTCCAAGAAATGCTTTGTTGAAGTTTTTCCGTAACTACCTGTTATGCCAACAATTATCAAATCTTTATGCTCAGAGAGGATACGTTTTGCATCGTTGATATACCAGTTGTTAATACGCTTTTCAACAGGTTTTAAAACGATGTTTGAAAGCATCAACAACAAGAAACTAAAAACCGTAACACCAAGACACGTTAACAATGCTGCATTTTCGCTTTTGGTTAACAAAAATCCCAATTCTCCAAAAACGAAAAACAAACCAAATGTAGTGAAATACAAGCGTTTTGCCCTTGCCGTAAAATTGAATTTTACTTTTGGTTTATAAGTTCTATTGTAATAAACGTAATAAAGCAAAACCAACGCAAACGGTGTTAAAAAATAAAAAAACTTGTCTTGAAAAAACAATCCAACAATGCCTACAACAAGGCTGAAATATTCCGCCAAACGTATTTTGGAGAAAATATCGTTTTTCAAAAATTTCCAAAATCTTTCGTTGCGGTAAGAGTTCTGTTGAAATTTATGCAGTTCCACTTTGAATTTCAAAGCGGCGTAAACAATTACAAATAAGAATATTGCGATTATAAGTATCATGTTTTGCTTTTTTTTTGCAAAATTAGAAATTATTTCCGTTTTCAGCAAAAGTTTTTTACTTTTCAACGACGGTATATCTCCACTCCGGTATTATCAACAGCCTCAATAAACCCCTTATCTGTGAGTTTGTCGTAGATGGAAATATCCAAGAAATACGGCAGCAAAAGGTCGTCTATCTCGGTGAAGATTCTGCCCATAATTTGACGTGTGAGCGCAGAGCCTTTGAGTGTGATGTCGATGTCCGAAAAAGGCTTGTAATTGCCCTTCGCCCGCGAACCATAGAGAATTACGCTCTCAACTTCGGGATGTCGGGGAAAAACACTTATTAAGGCGTCGAAATGCCGAACGATAACGCAAAAACCGTTCTTGACAGCGGTTGAGTGTGTTTTCCATAATTGAAGACAATTAATGTTTTATGTGGCAAAGATAAGAAAGATACTATAAATAAAAAAAATAATAGTAAATAAAAAAGCACCCCGGAGATATTTCCGAAGGTGCTTTTTCATATTAATATAAGAAGACAAGTCTTTTAATAAATTATTCTTTTTCTCCGTATGTAATTTTCGTTATTGCAACATTTCCTTCACCGTAAATGTATAACGTTTTTAACATACTTAAAATGTCTTTTGTTAATTTGAACGACCAAACAATCTCTTCTCCCGGTGCAACCTGCTTTAAATCAACTTGCGGCCAATTCGGATCGTCTGTCCATTGATTAACTCTGAATGCAAGGTAACTCCATGCAGGATCATTTGATACTTGTGTCATATAAATTTTGACATATTCACCTTCTGACAAATCTCCGGTTTCTACATTTTCAAAAAAACCGGCTTTGCTTGCATCCCAGCCAAGTTTTTCTTCTCCCTGCCACAAAATTACAACTGAACTTGCAACATTGATAGAAAACGATTTGTCGGTTTTGCCTTCACTATATGTTATTTCAATATCATATTTACCCTCTGTTAAAGCGGCAGGGATATTTATAAAAATATTGTTTGCATCTGTTACTGAGTAAGTTGCAGCAACGTCTCCAATTTTTATACTTTCTATCATATTGAAATTGGCACCCGAAACAAAAACAGATGATCCGCTTTCTGCTCTTTTGGGTAAAGTAAGGAAGTAAGGCTTGGAAGGTGCTCCAGCCCAAACTTGTTTCTTAACTTCATCACCATTCAATCCCTGTGCTGTAAAACCGTCATTTGTCCAGTTTCCTGAAACACCTGCCGCTTGTGACACAACATAAAATGTCAGTGTGGTACCGTCTGCGTTTGCCTGAATTTCTGTTGCTTCAAAACCATGTACGGAAATTCCTTTAACGTAATTCAGATTTTTACCTGTGATAGTAGTTTTTTCTCCGCAATTAACGTTTACCTGTTCAGGGGTATCCTCAGAAGCACCGTTTATCAGGAACGGAACGATTTTGATGTCCTTGTTTACAGAAGTTCCGTTTGCAGTTGTAAAAACAGCATTGCTTTTTACATCCTCTGCCAAAGTTACGGTAAGAGAATTGTTGTCAGCGGCAATTTTAAAATCCTCTGCTTTAACATCCACACCACCAAGTTTTATAGAAGAAATTAAATCCAAATCGTTTCCTGTAAAAGTTACGGTTTCTCCTAACAAATAAAAATCCAAGCCGTCAGCATATTGTACATCATTGATAACCGGTGATAACAATTCAATCTCTCCGGCAGGAACATTAATTCCTGAGCCGGGAATTACAGTAACGCTACCGGTCTTGGTTGTTGCAGGAACAGTGAAAGTAATTGCAGTTTCGGATTGCGAGTCAAAACTTGTAACTTCCGCACCCTCTAATTTTACGGTTCTTACCAAATCCATATCTTTGCCGCTGACAGTGATTTTATCAACGCCCGGTTTGTAGGCTTTGCTTTCAAACGAGGATGAAGAAGGCAGCGTAACATCAAGTTTTTCGTCAGAATAAGCAGAAGCTTCTCCGTCTGAGACTGCAATGTTGCCGCTTTGTGCCGCATCAGGTACAACAACAACGATTTGGTCGTTTGTCTGTGATTTAAAAGCGTCCTTTTCAACAATTTGGTTTGAAGCGAAAACTACGCTTTGTACAAGACCCAAATAATCACCTGTTATAGTAATTTCCTGTCCCGGCTTGGCAGTTGCGGGCGAAAAACTTTCCAATACCAAAGCACCGACTTTTATTGCCACTTTTGAAGTAATGGTGTTGCCGTCGGAGAGTTTGAAAAGAATGTTTCCTGAAACAAAATTTTTGTCGTTAGGAAGTTTTACTTCAAAATATCCGTCTTTTACATTTTGAAATTCCGAACTTGAAACTTCAATACCGCTGCCGTCGAGAGAAGGAAGAACTACGGCAGATATACTGCCGAGGTCTTGTCCCGATATTTTAAGAACGCCGCCTCTGTTTACATTACCGGGACCGACAGTCCAAATTTGCGTACCTTTGTCATCATCGTC
>JAEEXW010000217.1 GCA_016287995.1 Bacteroidales bacterium | reverse complement strand
GGTTGAAAATTTTGACGCGCCCGATTCAAAAGACCTCATCATTTACGAAATGTTAATCAGGGATTTCACCAAGGAAGGCACTGTCAAAGCAGCAAAAGAAAATCTCGATTATCTTGAAACTCTGGGAATTAACGCGATAGAATTAATGCCTTTTTCGGAGTTTGAGGGCAACGACTCGTGGGGATATAATCCGTCGTTTTGCTTTGCCGCTGACAAGGCATACGGCACAATGGAAGATTATAAAGAGTTTATTGACGAGTGCCACAAACGCGGAATTGCGGTGATTCAAGACATCGTTTTGAACCACGCTTTCGGCTCCTCGCCTTTTGTTCAACTATATTTTGACGGTTCAAACGTTACCGCCGACAGTCCCTGGTTCAACACCGAATCACCGAACAAAGTTTATTATTGGGGATATGACTTCAACCACGAAGCCGCAGAAACTCAGGCTCTTGTAGATTCTGTCATGAGTTATTGGCTTTCTGAATACAAGATTGACGGCATCCGTTTTGACTTCACAAAAGGCTTTACCAACACGCCCGCAACCAATGATGCGCAGTGTTCGGCATACGACGAGTCGCGCATCAAAATTTTGGAAAGGATTTATGACAAAATGCGTGAAATCAATCCGAAAGCATACATGATTTGCGAACATTTGACCGACAACAGCGAAGAAAAAGTTCTCGCCAACTACGGCATTTTACTTTGGGGAAATCTGAATTATGCGTTTTGTCAGTCGGCGATGGGTTATGCGAGCGGTTGCAATTTAAATCCGCTTGACTATACTCAACGCGGTTTTGAAAAGCCTGCCCTCATCTCTTACGCCGAAAGCCACGACGAGGAGCGCATGATGTTCAAATGTTTGAAATACGGCTCAACGTCAGCAGATTACGACGTGAAAGACGTAAACACTTCGCTTGAAAGGCTCAAAGGTACAGCGGCGGTTTTGTTAGCAATGCCCGGACCGAAAATGATTTGGCAGTTTGGCGAGTTAGGTTACGGATATTCAATCAATTACGACATTAACACGGGGACAGAAAACAACGATGCCCGCACCGGCAGAAAGCCTTATCCCGAAAACTACTTGGACGACGAAAACCGCAAAGGTCTGTACGATTTTTATTCAAAAATGTGCGCTTTGAGAAAGACCAACGAGGCAATGAAAAGCGGTTCGGCGAAGATTGAAGCCGCCGGTTTAACAAAAATCATTTACCGCAAGTCCGAAAATGCGAATTTGATTTTTGCTGTCAACTTCAATACGAAAGAAACTTCTGCGAAAATAGCATTTCCAAAAGCAGGCGTTTGGTACGATATTGTATCAGGCAAAAGTTTGGAAGTAAGTGATTTAAACGTTTCATACAATTTAGCGGCAGGACAGACGGCGATTTTTTCTGACAGCGAAACTAACGTTCCGACAGCAGTTTCGGACATCACGCCAAAAAGTAACGTAAATTTTACCGTTTACCCCAATCCGTGTACAGAAATTGTCAATATTACGTCAGACGAAAAAATTGAAAACATTGCGATTTTAAATGCTAACGGTCAGAAAATAAAAACGTTACAAACAAAGCAAAATACGTTTGATATGTCGGACTTAAAAAGCGGCATATATTTTATCGTTGTTAAAGCGGGAAAATACGAGGCAGTAAAAAAAGTAGTGAAAAGGTAAGAGATTTTTTTGAAAAAAATCTCTTACGGTTCAAGAAATAAATCGTCAAGTGTTACTTGCGATTGAATCTGATTCGCGTATGCGTTGTGCGTAATGCCGAAAGAGGTTATCATAGTCAGATGAATTGTTTTGCGGTTGTTGGTAACTGCGTTAAAAACAGATACTTTACGCCGCAAATCTTCATAATTTTTTGCCGTAAGCGCAAACGCACAGTCGCTGTATTTTATTTCACAAATGTTGATAACTTTGTCATTGCGGTCAATCAGCAGGTCAATTTGTGCGCCTTCATGTTCTTCGTTAGCGGAGACCCTCCAAGAGTTGACCGAAGATATTATGCCGCTGATACCGAGTTTTTTCTTAATTTGCGGAATATGCCAGAGACACAACCGTTCAAAGGCTAACCCCTGCCACGAAATACGGTTTTTAGTATTGGCACTGTGAGTGTAAAAAGCGTTGTCATGAGTGCTGTTTTGTTTTATGTAATGGTAATAAAACAGCGTAAAATTGTCAATCAGTTGATACAAAACATCTTTGTTTTTCTTCTTAAAAGCATAAAACTTTCTGATAAAAGTGCATTGTTCCAACTCCGAAAGAACATTGTTGAACGTGGCGTTGTCATAAAGTCCCGAAGCCGCTAAAATTTCGCTGCGTGTCATGCCCGCCTTTTTACCGCACAACGCCTCAATTACCGCTAAATGAGGCGATTCATTTTCAAAAAGCGATGAAAACATAGAATTGAACTCATTTTTTAGCGGACTGTTTTCTCCGAAAAAGATTTTATCAATATTCTGACTCATACTCAAACCGTTTTGCAAAAAAGTCCAATAATAGGGCACTCCACCTAATGCCATATAACCTTCGGCAATTTCCTGCCGCGACATTGCGATATTATTGCCGCTGACAAACTGCTCACATTCGCCGAGAGTAAACGGACGGAGATAAATCTGCATTGTAACCCTGTTGTGAAGTCCGCCGTGATTGTTGATGATTTTGTTGATAATCCACGATGTTGCACTTCCACAAACTATCAGTACAATATCTTTACGAGCAGAAGCCCAAGCGTTCCAAAAATTTTCTAATGCGCTAATAAACATTGATTTAGTGGTATCCATCCATGAAAGTTCGTCAATAAAAACTATTTTTTTGCCATTTTCGGACGAAGATTCCAACAGTTCTTCGAGCGCATGAAAAGCCATGCGCCAGTTTTTGAGCCTTGAAGTTTTCAGACCGTATTTTTTGAGCGACAATCTAAACTCGTCAAGTTGTTCTTCACGCGGCAATCCGTATGAACCGGTATGCGTAAAAGCAAATTGATTGTTGAAAGTTTCTCTTATAAGAAAAGTTTTGCCGACGCGCCGCCGTCCGTAAACGGCACAAAATTGGGATTCTTCTTTGTTGCAGAGGTTCAACAATTGCTGTCTTTCGTAATTTCTTCCAATCAACATAATACTTTCGGTATTGGTTTATGCGGCAAAATTAATAAAAAAATCGGATTTACTGCGGAAATCTTATATATTTTTTGAGATTTCCGCAGTGAATTGACCATTTTTAGCCGATATACTGCGGAAATCTCGTATTTTTTCTAAGATTTCCGCAGTATATGCTCTATCAGCATAAAAAATGACAATAGTCTTTTTTGCAATCGTTTGCGCAGTTTTCCCGCTGTTTTATGCTTAAAAATCACGCTTTTATCATAGTATTTTAATAAAATTGCAAAAAATATTTATTAATAAAAAGCGATGAAAAAATTATTATATCTGTTGTTGCCGGCATTGTTTGCTTCATGCGGCGGCAACGTTGAAAACAAGGAAGTTACGATACCTCAAAGCAATATTTACGAGGTAAATATTCGTCAATACACTCAGGAAGGCACTTTAAAAGCCTTTGAGGACAATCATTTAGAGCGGCTAAAACAGCAAAATGTTGATATTTTATGGCTTATGCCTGTTTTTCCAATTAGCGAAGAAGGCAGAAAAGGCACTTTGGGCAGTTATTACGCTGTAAAGAATTACACCAAAATTAATCCAGAGTTTGGTACGTTGGAAGATTTAAAAAGTCTTGTAAATCATGCTCATAACCTCAAAATGAAAGTCATTCTCGATTGGGTTGCCAATCACACGGGCAGGGACAACGTTTGGATAAAAGAGCATAAAGATTTTTATAACCTTGATTCGCTCGGTAATCCGGCTGTTCCGGAAGGCACTGACTGGGATGATGTTGCCGACCTGAATTACGACAATCCCGAAATGCGCCGCGCAATGATTGACGCTATGAAATTTTGGGTGCAAAATGCTGATATTGACGGTTTTAGGTGCGACGTTGCGGGAATGGTTCCGACGGATTTTTGGGTTGACTGCCGCAAGGAGTTGGAAACGTTAAAAAAGCCGATTTTCATGCTTGCCGAAGACGACAAACCCGAAATTCACAAGGCTTTTGACGCTTCTTACAATTGGAAATGTCATCATATCCTCAACGGCATCGCACAGGGCAAAAATACAGCGCAAAACCTTGTGGCTCTGTATGATACGTTGCAGCAAAAATTCCCCAAAAATGCAATCCTGATGAATTTTACATCCAATCACGACGAAAATTCTTGGAGCAAATCGGAGTACGATCGTATGGGCGATTATGTGAAGACGATGGCGGTTTTGACGTATTGTTTGCCCGGTATGCCGCTGTGCTATTCGGGTCAGGAGGCCGCCAACAAAAAGGCGTTGCAGTTTTTTGAAAAGGATGTGATTGACTTTTCGCAATTGCCTTTGAAAGATTTTTACGCAACGCTCAACAGCATCAAGCACGACAACTCCGCGCTTTGGGGCAACGATGTCAAATTCCTCTCGTCGGAGGACAATCTCTTGGTCTTCCAACGCGGAAATTTGAAGTGTATTTTCAATTTCAGCGACGGCGAAAAAGAATTTTCTGCACAAGGAAAATTCGTCGATATTTTCACGGAGAAGAACGTGGAGATGCCTGTGAAAGTTGCGGGAAAAGGGTATTTGATATTGAAGGAGGAATAATAAGAGCGAAAAACGTTTCTTTGTAGAACATTCGGTTGTTATACAAAGAAACGTTTGTCTTATATTATGGTGAGACTATTTTATTTTTCTGTCAATTTGTTAACGTTTTGAATGAAAAGGTCAAAATCGCTCTGATAAAGGCGGTCTTGTTTGATGCGGTATTTTTCAAACTCGCTTTCGGCAAACGATTTGGCAATTTCGGCAGTTACTTTGCCGTGGTCGTTTAAAATCTCCATTTCGTTGAAGTCCAAAAATTTATTGAGACGTTTCGACCAATCTTCCATTGTCATTGGTATTTTGCGTTGCGCCTGAAATTCAGCATAGTCAAGGTACATTGTAACAATGCGTTCCAACTGTTTCAATTCATCCTTTGAAAGATAATTTTTGGCAATGCTGACATCGGATTTCTCAATTTTGCCATCAGGTGCTTTGCGCCAACTTGTAAGTCCCATATTTTCTTTTTCTGCGTTTGCTCGTTCCATTATCAACTCTGCTGCTGTGTGGCGGTGGATTGCCCAATGAAGTTTGTTTTGGACACTTGCAAAAAATTTTCTTGTGGTTGCGGCGTTTTTGTCATAATCCGCGCTCGTTGCGTAAATGTCGGTAATTTTTTGGTAAAATTTGCGCTCCGACATACGAATTTCGCGGATTTCTTCAAGCAAATGTTCAAAATATTGTTCGTCGAAAATTTGACCGTTTTCAAGACGTTGCTTGTCAAGCACATAGCCTTGTATTGTAAACGTTTTCAATATTTTTGTCGCCCATTGCCTGAATTGTGTTGCCCTTACCGAATTTACTCGATAGCCTACCGAAATTATAGCATCAAGATTGTAAAACTTTGTGTTGTACGTTTTTCCATCGGCGGCAGTATGTGCAAATTTTGCACATACTGAATCTTCTTG
>JAEEXW010000216.1 GCA_016287995.1 Bacteroidales bacterium | reverse complement strand
CTATAAAAAAGAAGTCGGCTACATGGAATTGGTGGAAGAATGATTAATATGGCAGTGTTAACGGAAATTATAAATTACAAAAACATTGTCATATATACCGGCAGAAACAGAGTGCCGTCTTCCTCCTTCAAATCTTTTGTATAGATTATTATCTTCTCAGAAGTTCTGCTTGAAAACTTTTGACAAAAACGGTCTATTGAAGTATGGGTTTTGTAGCCGGAAGATTTGTCTTCAAATAAAGTTATTCACTTCTTTTGAAACCTTTGTAAAATCAATCAAAATGAAAGATTTATACTCATTTTTGGCAAATTCTTTTACGATTGTTGATTTTCCGATACGCCTTGCGCCTTGAACTAACAATGCTGTTTCACCGTTTTGCTCCGTTTTCCATTGGAGCATTTTATCGTAAATTTTGCGCTTAAAAATTATATTCCCTTCTGCCATATTTTCAATGTTTTACACGGCAAAAATAATAATTATGCCGGAGAGCGCAAAATCTTTATTAACAATCTTTAACAACCAACTTTTACACCGCTCTAACCGCGTTTTGTGCGGATTTAGGCGGTTTTTTTGTTGTCCCGCCCTTAATATATTTTTGTATCGTTTTTATAAACAAAAGTTATAAAATTTTATTTGTTTGAATAAAATTTGTGTCATAACTTTGCTGTCGATAAATGAATGTTGAACTAATAAAAAAACAGCAAAAAAATGAAAACTATTCTTTCAATCATCTTCGCCGTTATCTTTGCCGCCAACACTTTTGCGCAGACGGCGTATCAACAGAAATGCAATCAGATTTTTGTTAAATATATGAAACTGATTGCAGCAAGTTCCGGCAGCAAATGGGGTACAGCCGAAGAAATCGCATTGGGGCAGAGCGGATATTCCGAGGCGGGTGCAACAGTCATAAAACCTCTTCTAATGGTATATTGTGCCAAGGCTGGTAAGAGTTATGAGGCTATGTGTCAACAGGTTGATGCGGAATATATCGCCGCACGCAAACTGATGACCGCTGACGAAAAGTTTGCCTTTAAAGTAAATGAAGAATCAACAGTGCCATACGGCAAAGCAAAATGGCAGTCGGCGTTGGACTTCAAAGAATGGAGTCAGAAAGGCGAGTTTGAAACCTCAGAACAGTACGAAAACCGTCTCAAAGAGCAGTCGCGCCAAACAATCGACAAATTCCTTTATGACAACATCAACAAAGAAATTTCGGAGGACTATTGGTTAGTGAAATTTGGCGACTACAACGCTGACAAACAGGAGTTGCAGATTCTTTTCTATGACAATGAGAAAAAATACCAAATTATCCGCGCAATTAATGTCAGTCCGCAAAATGCAAAATATCTGAAAAATCATTGCTCCGCAAATTCGCCTGAACTATATGTTGACGGACTGATTATGCACTTTGGGGACGACGGTATGGACGACGATGGTAAAATGAAACAATATTGGGACGAAAAAGGTAATTTGTGCTATGAAGTGCATGATGAGGTGATGACAATGAAATATGACACTTACGACATTTGCGTCATTGACAAAAAGATTTTTGTTCCGAGATTCTTTGAACTCAGTTCGGAATTTGGTGAATGGCGTTTTGACATTTCAGAATCGGTGCCGCCCGTAAAATACAATTATGACGATTGGCTTGGCAGACCTCAGCAACTCAAAGGTTATATTTTTGTTTATCAGGAATATGCCATGACAATCAAAGAACAGATTGTTGAAATTCAAAGACAGAAGGAGGCTGAGGCGGCACGTCTTGCGGCTCAAAAAGCGAGGGAAGATTCCGCCGCCATTGCCGGTTATAATGAGCAACTTAACGAACAATTGAAGTCTTTTAACCAAAAACTAAAAGACAACAAATACAATGTCAAAGGTTTGTCTGTTGAAAAAACTTTTAACATTATGATAGAAAACAACAAAACGCAGTTTTACAACAAAATGAATGAATTGGAATCTGCGTACAAAAAAATTGAGAACGAAATCACGCGGGATTACAATTCTGCCAAAAAAGAGTATGGCGTTTTTTACAATTCGGACGAGGATTTTGACAAGTTTTATTGTCAGGGTTTTGAGAAATTTGCCTTGGAAACGGATTTTAGAAACGTTATGGCGCAACTTCAAGAAAACAAACAAAACATTTCGGTTGTGAATTTTTTGAAAGAGATGAACAATAATTCGGTTTTGAACCTTATGAGCGACCAACCTGTTGATTATACGGAAATTAATGAGTACCGCAGAAAACTTTTGGAATGGGTTTCGGGGCTGAAAAACAAGCCGTATTACGAAAAAGTCATTGATTTTTTAATCACCAACAATGCCGCTCTCAATAAAGAATTTTCCAAAAACGGCGCAAAATTTTCGTCTAAGGCAGAGTTTTACGATGCTTTTACGGGCGGAAATTACAAGGCAGTGCTGAAAGGAAAAAAGTAAAAAAAACTTCCAAAAATATTTTGCGGAGAAAAGATTTGTGTTATATTTGCGGTGTAAAAAATTACTATAATTGCGTATGAAGTAAAAAAGGTAAAAATATAAAACGGTATATTTCGGAACACTTATTCGGTAACGTGGAAAATCTGGACCATTTTCAAAGCAAATACTTGAATAAGTGCGATATAAGTTCACGCTTAACAATTTTTAGGCGTGGACTATTTCGCGCTTATGTATTTGCTGGCAGTCCAGAGCCTTCACGTTAGATAAGTCAGCGGAATAGTCCTACGCCTTTTTTACTGACGTATAAGAAAACGTTAACTTAAAAAATATACGAAAATGAACCAAAATCAATTTCAAAAACTCTACGAAGAGTACAAAGACAAAGTCGTAACCTCAGCGACCGTTAAACCACGGTTCGACGAGTTGTATTCCATTTCCAAAGAAAATGACGTGCTGTTGGTTACCATTTGCGGAAGCCTGAAAGCGGGTAAATCCACTTTCTTCAACTGTATAATCAATGACAGTCAAGACATCAGCGAAACCAATCCAAATGAATGTACAATCCGACCGAATTTCGTGTTTGCTGACAAAAGATTTGCTTTCAGAGCCTACGAACGTAAATCGGATTCCAATCCTTACACCGACATCAATAATGTCTTGAATTTTTTTATTAGCGGCAAGGAAAAATATATCGCTAATGATTTGGGTTTCAGAGAGAAAACCGACAAAACAAAACTTGCAGAATATGTTAAGGAATGTCAGAATCCAAGTAAGCCGTTTCTGTTCACATCTTTTGCTTTGGATTCGCAATCGCGTTTCGTGAAACAACTGAAAAACCAAAATGTTGTTTTTGTTGATATGCCGGGCGACGATGGAATTGTTGCGGATAAAAATTCAGATCCATTTTACGAAACTGTGTTGAAACGTACCGACTTGGTTTTGTTGGTATGTTCTTCTGCTGTTGATTTAGGCAAGTCATTGGAGAAGTATTTAAACTTCATCAAAGACAACAATCCGAAAGTTCCATTCATAGTGGTACTTAATGAAAGGGATGACAAAGTTACGCCAAATGCACGTCAGGAAAGGGAAGAACAGTTGGCAAATTGGGAATCCGCATTGAAAAATACGTACGGTCTCGCTGTTGTGAAATCAACGATACTCAATGCGCACTACATCCACACCGAATTGTTCGGCGAACAATTTGACGAGGTTTTCAAAAACAAAATCAACAAGTCATCCGAGGATTTCAAAAAATTTGAAGATGAGTTATACAATGACTTTTTCTCACAAACGAAAATCTCGGACATAGTTAATGATAATAAAAACTGTCGTTTCCAAGCCCAAATGAACAAGTTTACAGAATTTTTGGACGAAGAAATCAGCAAGTTGAATAAAGAATCAGTGGATTTCAATAACAAGTTGAATGTATTTCGCGAAATAGATTCAGAATCTATTAAAAATAGTATCAGGAACTATTTCAAAGATGATAAAGGGAATCCAAAAGATGACGATGATTTGGCACAATGCCTTGCAAACAACGGTCGAACACGTTGGTTCAGACCAAGAATCCGTAAAATTTTGAAGGAGAAATACTTTAACGTCTATTTAAAGGAGTTGGTAGAACAATTTGTCAATCAACAAATTATCACATTTCGTAGCAATCTCTTTGAAAAAGTTAGTCAAAGTGATTGGGCAGGAAGGGTCAGTCTTGCAGACATAGAAAGTTCTTTTGTACAAAAAGATCTCGCCAATAGTGTTTACAACGATTGTATCGAAGGTAATCTTAGGTACAATAAAGATAGAATAGCGGAATCTATGTTGAATTTGAGGAGTAAACTGTTCAGTTACGAAAATGTCGGCTCTGAAATCCGCAACAAGTGCAATGAATTGGTTGAAGATTGTATCCGTAAAATTAAGGATGCTGAAAAAATCAGCGAAAAAGAGCGCACCTTGGAGATTTTGCAAGATCTAAAAAAACAGTTGGATTAATTATGGAAGCAATGAAAGATTTGGCTAAAACGTTACTCACATGTGTTTGTGTCTTGGTATTCATCGGATTGCTGATTTTCGTCGGCAATGTTGTCTTTCTTGCCAAACAGATAGAAAGCGTATCAAATGTTTATTTTGCATACGCTTTTTATGGTGTATTGTTTGTTTTGTTATTATTTTTTGTGGTGATTCCGATAATTCGGCTGCTCAAAATGCCTAAGTTGCCTAAATTACAGTCAATGGACAACAGAGCATCAGATAAAGAAGTGCGTACCGTGGCGAGAAATTTGATTTCTTCCTTTCCTAAGGATAGGGAATCAGAAAAAAAAGAGTTTAGCGCAGCCGTAGAATCCAATTCAATAGTTAAGCCCAAAGCCCAAAGAGAACTTGTAAAGAAAGAAATTACCAATCGATTGAGTGTAATTGATGAAAAAATCAAAAAATATGCAAAACGTGTTTTCGCGCTAACTGCAATTTCGCAAAGTAATAGGTTTGATGCTGTTACTGTTTGGATTCTCAATTTCCGAATGATTAACGACTTGATACGAACAACAGGTTTTAGCCCTAACGGTTATCAAATGTTCCAAATCTATTGGCGGGTTGTCGTTACGGGTGCATTTGCATACGCGGTTTCAGACGTTGCCGATTGGACGGGTGAAAAATTGTTGGACGAACTAAGCACTGAAATCGGAGAAAAAGTTGGCAGTTCCATTTTTGGAAACCTAATCGGTATTTTTACTAAGTCGCTTGCCGACGGTGCTGTAAATGGCTTATTAACATTGCGTTTGGGATATATCACAAAAAAATATCTCGAAATCGGCTTTGACAAGTACAAAGACAAAAACGCAATGTTGAATGTTTATAAGATGGCAGTCAAAGAGGCTTGGAAAAACAAAAAATTGATTAACGATAAAAATGTAGCATAATGAACAAAGTATTATTTATGTTTTTTGCGGTTTTGTTTTTGATGAATTGCTCGTCAAAACCTGACTTAAAAACCGCAGTATGCAAGGAAGTTGTGATTTATACAACTGAAATAAAAGAGTCAGCAATAATGCGGCAAGAGACGGATTCGGAATTTATAAAATTTTTTGAACGTCTTTTTAAACGCGAAATAATATTGCCCGTTCAAATTCATAGAAAGGCGGCGGTATATTGCATTCAAATTGA
>JAEEXW010000215.1 GCA_016287995.1 Bacteroidales bacterium | reverse complement strand
GGACGGTTTCAAAAGCGGTAGAACTTTTGGGCAAACAGCACAAGTCAAAAATCAACGATTCACAACGTTCGAGCGTAATCGATTACAAGGATTTGACTCTTTGGGTCAGCACAAACATAGAAGATGTACTTACAAAAATCCGTAAGTCAGAAATTCCGGACGAAATTTTCTTGTGCCTCTATCACACGGAAGAAATTGTGTATTCTGTTGCGGCAAAAATTGTTTACGAAGAAAACCCGCTCAAATGCGCCGACTATCTCGGCAATATGACGGAGAAAAAGCAGAAACTCCTCTCCGATTTAAAAACCGACAGTCCGCTACTTACCGACAGATTGAAAATGATAAAAAGACATCCTCTGTTTGTGAGTCTGCCCGAAAACCTGCTCATCAAGTTTTCGGAATATCTGAGCGTAAGGCACCTCAACAAGGACGACGAAATAGACACAGAAGAAGAAAGCGACAATCTTATAATTGTCGTAAAAGGCACTCTGAGTACGAGCACCTCGGCAGACAGCATTTATTTCTTCAAAAACGATATTATAGCACGCGGAGTAAACCTTGACAGAGATGTAACTTCGCTTATCGCTAAAAAGGATTGTACGGTAATGCTGATAAACAAATACATCTATTACGATATTTTAATCCGCAAAACCGAAATCATTCCTTACGTTTTTGACGAAAACAACAGGGCTATGCGCGCCGAGGCGGAAGAACACGAAAAGGTTAACGATTAATATCAATTTCGGCACGTATGTTGTAAGTATTTTCTATAAAACACAAAAAAAATTGAATTATGGAAAAAGCAGTGAAAATATTTACGGAGTGTCCTGTTTTAGGCGGTTATACGTTGACAGTCAGAGACGATTGGAACTACAAATTAAAACAGGTAAGCGTTACCGAAGGCGAAAAAGAGGCTTACATCTCTGCTTTCGGCGAGCAAATCATAACTTACAACGAGTTCTTCGATTGGTGGAAACAACTCGGCGGAAGAAAGGTTTCGACCGTAAAAGTAGGACTTGTATAAAACACAAAAGAAAACATATTTTTAGGAATCAAACGTATAAGGGAATTTTGTTAAAATGAACGAAAGTGTTAAAATATTTGAAGAAAGTCCGATGATCGGCGGATATGCGCTCGCCGTCAGAGACGATTGGAGCTACAAGATAAAACGCGTCAACGTAACGGAAGAAGAAAAGGACGCTTACATCAAGGAGTTCGGGGAAAATATTGTTACTTTCGATGTCTTTTTCAATTGGTGGGTAAAGTTCAACGACTACGGGAAATACTCAAAATAAAGTATATTAACTCTAATTAACACACTTCTTAATAAAAGTTTAAAGTACCGATAAACATAAAATAAACTTGTATTTTATGAATATTTTACTATAAGTACAGTATAGTTTAATTTTGCTGTTTTCTTTTTGTTATCCGCATAAAACTTTTCTAAATGTACATATTACCGAAAGTAAAGTAAAATGTAGAAAACCATCACTTTTTTTTTGTCAGAAAAAAAAAACACACGACCTTTGCAGCGTCATTCAAACAAGGATGGCCGGGGCAATAAATAAGGGATTGCCGAACTAACGAAACTAAATATGAAAAAAATTATTACATCTTTGGTTTTGATTCCCGTAATTCTGATGTGTATGCCTACAACAAGGTCTCTGTCAGAAAAATGGGATTCTGAATTGGAAAAAAACTGCAAGACGGTAAATTCTGATTTGGAAAACAGGCTGATGTGCAGCGAAAAGAATAATTACGAAAGCGTAATCGACTTTATCAAAGCGCACGAAGGCTATGCCGGCGGCAAAGAATACGTCTGCGTATCCGGCAGAAGGACCATCGGCTACGGTCATGTTATCAAAAAAGGAGAAAAATTTCCGGAGAAAATTACAAAAGAATTTGCAGACTCTCTTTTAAGAGACGATTTTTCGCGGGCGTATGACCTTGCCACAAAATACACTCCGCAACTAAAAGGCAGCCGTAAATTAGCGGTCGCACATTTCATTTACAGCAAAGGCATAACGGCGTTTTTGAAAAGTTCGCTAAGAAAAGCGATAAAAAGAAACGCCCCCGTCGACAACGAATTTTCAAAATGGTGTTATTACACCGACTATAAAACAGGAGCAAAAATCTATTCAAAAGTAGGTGCGGGCATTCAACGTTGGGAAAACGCAATGTGGCACAAAGACGATTCTTTATACATAGCACACAACCAGAAAATTTCGGAGAGGGTATTCTTTTAAAACAGAGGGATGAAAATAGAGGGACATAAAAAGAAACCAAATCTTCGATTATAAGCGGGCGGCTGACAAAGCAAAAACTTTTTCAGCCGCCTTTTTGCAATCCTTTGCGCAATCGTTTGCGCAGTTTTTTCCGGCATTTTATTTCAAAAATTAAGTTTTTCAGCAAAATTACCCTTAAAATTGCAGCAGAAAAAACATTAATTAAAAAGAAATGAAAAATTATATCAAACACGACCCGTGGAAAATCATCGAGGACAAATTCAACCCCGATTATAACAAAATTTCAGAAAGTATCTGTTCGCTCGGTAACGGAAAATTTGGTCAAAGAGCCAATTTTGAAGAGAGTTTTTCCGGCAAAACTTTGCAGGGAAACTATGTTTCAGGCGTTTATTACCCCGACAAAACCCGTGTCGGCTGGTGGAAAAACGGTTATCCCGAATATTTCGCCAAAATGCTCAACGCTCCCGACTGGACAGGCATAAAAATCAACATCGAAGGCGAAGAACTCGACTTAGCAAAATGTAAGGTTGAAAATTTTTCAAGAGTTTTGGACATGAAACGCGGCGTCTTGGAGCGCAAATTCACCGCCGAAACCCAGAGCGGAAAACGTCTTGAAGTTTTCTCAACTCGTTTTCTTTCGATTGTAAGGGACGAAAACGCGGCAATCAAATACACTATTCTGCCGAAAAATTTTTCGTCCAAAGCGGAAATCCTAAGCGAAGTTGACGCCGACATCAAAAACGAAGACTCCAACTACGACGAAAAATTCTGGACGGAAATAGAAAAAGTCTCCGACGAAAACAACACTTTCGTTACCGCCGAAACCAAGAAAACATTTTTTCAGGTCTGCACGGCAATCAAAACCACGCTTACAAACTTCTCAAAAGCAGAAAACATCCTGAAAGAAAAATACGCCGCTAAAAAATATACGGTGCAGTTAACTGAGAACCAGCCGTTTACCGTTTATAAATACGCCGCTGTTACTTCAACGATGTATTACGACAAGACTGAAATTTCAAAGAAAACGCTTGAAGTTTTGGACAAGGCATTCAAAGACGGTTTTGAAACGCTTTTGAAAGAGCAGGAAAACGCCTGGGAAGAAAAATGGCGCGAATCCGACATCATCATCGACGGCGACGTTGCCGCTCAACAAGGAATCCGTTTCAACATTTTTCAATTGAACCAGACCTACACCGGCAGAGACGAACGCCTTAACATCGGGCCAAAAGGTTTTACCGGCGAAAAATACGGCGGCACAACTTATTGGGATACAGAGGCTTACTGTCTACCGTTTTATCTTGCGACGGCTGACAAAAAAGTCGCACATTCGCTCTTAGTTTACCGATGGAAACACCTCAAAAAAGCCATAGAAAACGCTGACAAACTTGGTTTTACGGGCGGTGCGGCTCTTTATCCTATGGTAACGGCAAACGGCGAGGAGTGTCATAACGAGTGGGAAATCACTTTTGAGGAAATTCACCGCAACGCCGCAATCGCCAATGCCGTCCGCATTTACGTTGATTACACCGGCGAAAATAAATATTTGGCAGATTACGGTTTGGAAGTTTTAATTGGAATTTCAAGATTTTGGGCTCAAAGAGTCAACTGGGCTACCGACAAAGAAAAATACGTAATGCTCGGCGTTACAGGACCTAACGAATACGAAAACAATGTCAACAACAACTGGTATACCTCATATTCAGCCGTTCAAAATTTAAAATACACAATTTACGCGATAAACTTTGTAAAAGAAAATTATCCTCAGGATTTTGAACGCATAAAAAATGTCTGCAATTTCAATGAAACCGAAACCGAAAAATGGAACGACATCATTGAAAAAATGTATCTCGGTTATGACGAAAAACGCAAAGTCTTCATTCAAAACGACGGTTTCTTAGACAAGGAATTGATTCCTGTTTCTGAGCTCGATGCAAAAGTCCGCCCGATAAATCAGCATTGGTCTTGGGACAGAATTTTAAGAAGTTGCTACATCAAGCAGGCAGACGTTTTACAAGGACTGTATTTCTTTGAAAATCAATTTGATACAGAAACAATTAAACGCAACTTTGAATTCTACGAGCAGTTTACGGTTCATGAAAGTTCGCTGTCGAGTTGTATTCACAATATTTTGGCTGCAAAAGTTGGATTGTTTGACAAAGCATACCAATATTATCTCAACGCAAGCCGTTTAGATTTAGACGATTACAACAACGATACCTGCGACGGCTGCCACATAACCTCTATGGGCGGTACTTGGATGACAATAGTTCAAGGGTTCGGCGGAATGAGAATTAAAGACGGCTTACCGAGTTTCGACCCGATTATCCCCGAAAAATGGCAAAAATACGCTTTCAAAATTATGCACCACGACACACTTCTCAAAATCGAAGTTGTGCGAGATAGTGTCTGCGTAGAAAACCTCAGCGACAAATCCGCAAAAGTTTTAATTAAAGGTTATCCGACCGAAATTCAACCACATTCAAAAACAATAAAAATTTTGTAACTATGCAAAAACTTTTTTACACTTTATTAATAATCTTGTCCGCCGTATCTATTTCGTGCGGACAGATTATAGAATGTTCGCCCGAATTTCCGAACGTTAATTCTCAAAACGTTACAATAACCTTTCACGCCGACCTCGGTACTGCCGGGTTGAAAGGCTTTTCAGGCGATGTTTACGCACACACCGGCGTTATCCTAAAAGGCGGCTCTGACAGCGATTGGAAAAATGTTGTTGCCGATTGGGGCAAAAACGTCGAAAAATGCAAATTAACCCGCATTTCAACAGATACTTACGAGTTGAAAATCGGTAATATCAAAGATTTTTACGGTTTAACAGACGATGAGGCGGCTAACATCTACAAAATGGCGTTTGTTTTCCGCTCGTCAGACGGCAAAAAAGAAGGCAAAAACACCGGCGGCTTAAATATTTTTTACGAGGTTTATGCCGCTGACGAGTTTACTCTCTCTGTCAAAAAACCTTCTGAATCAGTCATTTTCGTTGACGGCGGCGAAAAATTTACGCTCGAAGTCTCAGCATCTACCGAAACCGCTGAATTTTCTTACGAAATTGACGGCACAGCAATCTCTCAAAACAGTCCGTCAGTTGAAATCACCGCTGAAACCTCTGGCTTTCACGTCATAAAAATTACTGCAAAAGACGGCAGCAAAACCGCTGAAAAAACCGTCTCTTACATGGTCAGGGAAGACGCCGTAACCGCTGAAATGCCACAAGGTTTAAGACGCGGAGTTAACGTTACCGGCGAAAACGAGGCGACTTTCGTACTCTTTGCGCCCGGCAAAAAGAACGCTTATTTAATCGGCGATTTTTCAGACTGGCAAATCAGCGGAAATTACGCCATGAAACTCTCCGAAGA
>JAEEXW010000214.1 GCA_016287995.1 Bacteroidales bacterium | reverse complement strand
TTCCAAAATACGAGATGACACGTTTTTTCTTAATGTCAAGGAAAAAGTCTTGTTCTATTTTGTAATTTTCGTTTTCGCTGATGATTTCGATGTCTTTGCAACCGTAAAAAGGATTATGTCCCATGTAAATCACCGAGGCGGGAATAACTATTTTTTTTAGAGCCGTACAGTTGTAAAAAGTTGTTTGACCGATTCCTTTAAGTGTCTCTGGTAAAGTGATTTGAGAGAGCGATGTACAATTCATAAACGCGCTTTTGCCCAAAGATTCTACCGAGTCGGCAAGAGTTATGTTTTTCAAAGCCGTACAGCCCGCAAAGGAGAGGTCGTCCACTTTTATGACCGGCGAAGGAATGTCGATATTTTCTAACGAATAACAATTTTCAAAAGCCGAGGCACCAATAAATTTTACAGAGCCGAGAATTTTTACCTCTTTCAGCGATGTACAGTTATAGAAGGTTTTGCGCTTGATGTTGTTTAAGTTTTCGGAAATTTCAACCTTTTCAAGGTTCGGACAATCTGCAAAAGCCTCCGCACCGATGTAATTAACGCTTGGCGGAATTTTTATTTCCTTATAATCGGCGTTTCCCTTAAACGCCGCCATTTCGATTTTTTCCGTGTCTTCCGGAAGGGAAAAAGTTTTGATTTTTTTACTAAAAAGTCCCATAAAATAAAAAATTAACCGGCGTTTTTATTCTTTTAAAAAAACGCCGGTCAAAATTATAATTTTTTTTTATTATAACATAATTTTTTTTATTTCTTTTTTCCGCCTAACATCTCTGCCAAGGGTTTATCCTTGAAAGTGTGTTTTTCTTGATCCCAAAATCCAAAATCAGCATCGTAGCACCAAGTTGTCCAAGCCACGTTGAATTCGTCAAAGACTTTAAGCATATCCTTTGTCCAAGCGTATGCCAAATTTCTGTCAACGGGACAATAAACGCCCCATTCTCCGCAGCAAAGTTGCAAACCATATTTTGCCGCAACGTCAATTGCGTCTTTCATTTCGTTGTAAATTCTGTCTCTGTTCCATTCCTCTTTTGTGTATTGTTCAATAAACGGTTTTACGCTGTCGGGTGCTGCGGCGTAGTCTTCTTGGGAAATAGGAATGCCCGGATAAGTTACTTTGCCTGTGTAGCCTTTGATGTCGGTCCACCATGCACCATAATGCGTTACAATCATAGGGTTGTAATAATGGAAACTGAGAATGATGTTTTTGTCGTTTTCGGGAACTTTCAAGAATTTAAAAGTGCCGACACCTTGCCAAAGATTTGAGCCGATTACCAAAGTTCTTTCGGGTTCGCGGGCGCGGAGTGCCTTGTGAACTTTTGCGACAAGATTGTTCCATTGTTCGTGTTCTTTGGCTGTGGGTTCGTTCATAAATTCGTATGCAACCCAATCGGTGGAATAGTTAATTAAAGAATCCTGCAACTGACTCCAAAGATTAATAAGACCTTCCTGTGCTTTTTCATCGGTAAAAAGCGTGTTGCTACCGCCTTCGTTTGAGGCATTAAAATAATGTGCGCGAATAATATGGAGGTCAACGATTGCTCGGATATTGTGTTTTCGGGCAAGGTTCAAAGCGTTTTTTAGCAAGCCCCAAGCCTCAGGCAGTTTGTTGCCTTGTTCGTCCCAAAACTGCTCTTCGTCAATCGGAATTCTTACGTGGTCAAAACCGAGACTGTCAAGCCTTACAAAATCGTCTTCTTGAATATGGAGACGGCGTTTTTCTCCGCGTTCCTCACTTTGCGAAAGCCAATGACTGAGGTTGGTTCCGCGTTTAATTTTAAAACCTTCCTTCTTTTCAGTGGCGTTGGAAGTGTTTGTGCTGTTGCCGCCGCAAGCAGAGAAAATGCAGCAAAATGCCAACAAGGCACAAACCAAAAAACTTTTTCTTTTCATGCGTGTTTAGTGTTTTTAATTTTTATTTATTTTTACTTTGATTTAAAGTCTGTTTATAAACTTTGCGGCTAAGTTAATCGCCGCGATTTTGTCGGCGGCGGCAAGCGGGTCAATGCCGAAAGTATAAAGTCCGTGTTTGGGCACAAAAACGTTGTTTTTTCCGCACAAAGCCTCCGAAATTTTATTTTCAAAATCTTTTTCACTGTTATTAATTATGCGGAATTTGTCCTTAAAAGTCCAAACTTGGTCGGGCGAAAAATCTTCTGCCAAATCCAAAAATTTGTTGCTGTCGCCGTTAAGTTTCCTCATCGCGAGTTCCAATTCCATGGGGTAGGAGTGGATAAAACAAAGCGAGTTCATACGAGCGTCGTTGATAATACTATATGCCGAAAGAAAAGTGTCAAGTTCTTTCGGAAATTTTATAAGATTATCGGCGATTGCCTCGTAACCGTTGCAACTGCGTGTTATTCTGATAATTGCGCCGTAATCCATAGGCGTTCTTGAAAACTGTTCAAAAGAGCAGTGGTAAGAGGTTACGTAGAAAAAACGGTCTTTTAAGCCTGGCATTTCTTTTTTTAATGCGTATTCCGGGCTGATAGCGGATTTAGTGTTAGCACCCTCAGGCATACAAGATGTTACGTCCAAAATCATAGAACCGCAACGTCCAAAGGTAAAACCTGCGGCGTTGATACTTTTGGCTGCCTCAACGAATTTTGAAATCATCTTGGCGAGCAGATCGTTTTTGTATAAAATAGAAGCCATATTTTTAAAATTATCCCCAGTGATTTTTTAGCAAGCAAAATTACAATCTTTGACTCTAAAAAACAAAGTTTTATTGTTAAAAAACTATTAAAAACCCCATTCAGAGATTATGGTTTCTTTTTCCACCTCGTCTTGAATGTTTTTTTCGAGGTTGTAAAAGAAATCTATTCCCGTAAAAGTTTCTAATTGGTCGATGGAAACGGCGTACTGTTTTATGCTTTTTTTCTCGTTTTCGGAGTAACTTTTTTTGTGTTCAATCCAAAAACCGAGAGCCTTATATTTTCCGTTTTTAACGCAGAGAACCGCCATAAAAAAATATTTCGGGATTATCAGACCTTCGGTATCGTGGGTTAAAAAGTCGAAAATCTGGTCTTTGTTATCAATAGTTCCGCCTTTTACTACGTAGAGCGTGTCGCGAAAATTATTAACGTTCCAACTTCTAATTTTGCTTTCCATGTCAGCCCAAATAGTGGCGTTAAGGCTGTTGTATTGCGGCTGCATATTGGAGTAGCAAAAAGTCTGACGGTTCATGTTTTTGTTTTGAAGTCTGTCAGCAGAAGGGCAGAGGTGTCCCCTGTCAAAGCCGCTATAACGGTAATCTTCGTAAGTGGAGCGGAAATCTGCGGGAATTGTTTCGTCTTCGTGCCAAGCATCGTCGCCGCTTCTTGAAACGGTTGAAACGGTGTTGCCTTGGTGCATTTGATATGCAGTCCAGCGTTGTGCTCTTTTGTTGCAGTCCCATTCGAGAAAATAGTTTATTCCGTATTCTTCATCGGTTTTTGCGACAATCATATTACGACCGTCGGTTTTGGGCTCCGGACATTCTAAGCGTGAGGTATAGATTTTGGAAGAATTTTCTCCGCTAATTTCTTGCGGGTCTTCTTGTTGAAAGTTTTGGTCTTGATTTTTGTCCTTAATTTGGCTTTGAGCAATTTCAATGTCGCTTTCGGGAACTTTTGCACACGCGGCTACCAAAACCGCCGAAACAAAAAAGGTTATAATTTTTTTCATGATTTTTATTGCGTTTTTTATTAAAAAATGTAGAGACGTTGCACGCAACGTCTCTACGGGGATTTTTTTATTCTGTGGGTTTGGTACCGTATGCAGTGCCGTTATTGTCTTCATCATAGATAACAGCGTAAGTGGGGTCAAAACCTAAAATAGTTGCCGTTTGGCTTTTATTATTTGACTTAGAATAAGTTGTATATTTGCCATAAAAAATAATTCGCTTATTACTTGATACACTATACTTTAATGAAGCCTTATTACTTTTCAGCGAACCATCTATATTAACATACAAACACTCATCGAAAACATTTGCAGAAACATCTTCTCCTATCACAACATTATATTGTGCATTCTCTTTGCCGAATTGAGCAACTTTGAAAACACCGTTAGCATAATCGGCAGACGCTGAACCAACGACAAAACCTTCAACCCAAATGTTTTCAGAGCCTTCTTCTAATAGTTTTACCTGAGAAATTGTTTTAATTGTTACACCTTCTGGAATTAAACTTTCTTCGGGTTGAGGTTGCGGGTCTTCATTGCCGCCTTCTTCTTTTTCTTTCAAAGTCAAATCAAAAACTTCAAATTTACCTTTTAGAGAATTTTCAGTAGAAACATATTTGAAAGCGATTGTGATTTTTTGTCCTGCATATTCCGACAAGTCAATAACATTTTCCAAATTAGTCTTTTCTGCTTCTGCGAATTTTATATTCAAATCCGTCCATTGAATATCATTCGGATTGCCGCCTTGATAAGCGGTTGAAATATAAAGTTTATAGTTTTCGTCTTTGGGTTTTTGATACCAAGATGTAAATTTCAACTCATATTTTTTGTTTGACTCTAAATCTACAAGCGGTGAAATCAACCAACTTTCAGACTCTTTGTTCATAGTGCTGACAGCGCCGTATTTAGTTGAAGACCAAATATGTTCATTGTCGGTAGAATGTTTCAAAACGTCATAAACGGAAAATACTCCGAGATTGGTTTTAAAACTTTCGTCAATAGAAGAAACAGTGTTTGAAGTTTTATCTTCTCCGTCAAAACCGCTAATGATTTCGTCTTTTTCCATAGAAAATTTTGAAATTCTGAAAATTCCATTGTCTTGGTCAGTAGAGGTATATTTAAAAGCGATGTTTATATTTTTTCCGGCATATTCGCTCAAATCAAGTGTATTGGCTTTGGTTTGATTTTTGCCGAAACTTACGGTTAATTCCGTTTTGTTTGCATTGTTGGGATTATCATTGTTGTAGTTTTCCAAAACGTATGCTTTGTAAACTTTTTTGGCATCCTCTGCCGTTTTGTCGTTATAAACAGAAAAAGATAATTGGTAAATATCGTTGTTTTCAAGATTAAAACTCTTAGAAATCAGCCAACTTTCAGATTCTTTATTTGCGTTTGCTGCTATGCCGTCAGCAGTGTTTTTCCAAATATGTTCGTCGACAGAAGCAAACCTCTTAACATCATAAACCGAAAAATCAGTAATATTTGCATTAATATCAAGACCCGAAACGGGGACTTCTTCTTTAACTACTTTGCTCAAAGAAAAATTGAAAATCTCAAATGTTCCCTTTTCTGTTTCTGTTGCAGTATATTTAAAAGCGATAACAACCGTTTGTCCTGCATATTGGCTCAAATCTGTTGTATTGACTTTTGCCTCTTTTGCTGCTCCGAATTCGAGATTGAGTTTCCCCCAAGTTGCAGTTTCGGGATTATCGTTATAATCCGTTGAAATATGCGCCGAGTATACTTGCGAAGGATTAGCGGCATTCATATAAGAGTTTGTAATACTGAGTTCGTATTCATTGCCGCTTTCAAGAGTGAATTTCGGCGAAATGAGCCAACTTTCAGACACCTCCTTTGAAGAGGCTTTTGCTCCGTATGAATTATAGGAAATACAGATATGAGTATCTTATGAATTGAAACGTTTAACATCGTAAAACAAAAAATCACATAATTTCTTTTCCGTT
>JAEEXW010000213.1 GCA_016287995.1 Bacteroidales bacterium | reverse complement strand
TTAATCCGTTAATGATATGGCATTAGAAATTCAAGGTAAAATCGTTAAAATATTTCCCGAACGTTCAGGCGAGGGAAATAATGGCACATGGACTTCTCAGGATTTTATGATAGAAGTTCCGGGCAGTTTTCCTACTAAGGCTGCTTTTGATGTATTCAATAAAGGAGTTGATTTATCTACTGTTAAAGAAGGTGATTCGGTAAGAGTTTCTTTTGATATACGTTGCAATCAATGGCAAGACAAATATATTACAAGTCTTAGGGCTTGGAGACTTGTCAACTTAAGTAATCCGTCTGCTAACACATCGTCAACACCAGAAAGTGGAGCACCTCAAACAAATGAGACAGCACCTTTTTAATATTGTATAACTTATAAAAACTTACAAAGAAATGGCATTAGAAGTAGATGGCAAATTTCACGAAATATTGGCTGCTACCTCCGGCACCGGTAAAAACGGTAAAAATTGGAAAAAACAAAGTTTTGTAATAGAACAATTAGGAGGTCAGTTTGTCTCATACGCACAATTTATGGTATGGAACGACAGAATCAATCTTAACAACTTTCAAGTAGGTGAAATGGTAAGAGTTACCTTTGAAATCAATAGTCGCGAATGGCAGGACAAAGTTTATACTGATCTAACAGCAATCAATGTCCAAAAACTTGATTCAGGGGCAACAGGTCCTAGCAATACAAACTCAGGTGGCAACACACAACAAACCTCAACGCCTACCCCTCCTCCCCCAACAGTTCCCACAGAACAGCCTAAGGCAGAAGGCGCAGACGATTTACCGTTCTAATAAAAAATTAAAGGACACTTTTTGGTGTCCTTTAATTTTTTATTAGAATCTTGCTTTTTGTATTATCTCCGATAGTTTTTTGCACTTTTATTTTTGCAGAAATTCTTTCTTGAAGTTCTTTGACGTGAGAGATTATTCCGACCTGACGGCCCTGATTTTTGAGTTTTTCGAGCATCGCAACAACATGGTTCAAAGAATTTTCGTCAAGCGTTCCAAAACCCTCGTCAATAAAAAGCGTCTGCGTTTGAAAACCGTTTTGCATCATATCCGACAGACCTAAGGCAAGACAGAGCGAAACCATAAAACTTTCGCCACCCGAAAGAGTTGATGCTGGACGTTCTACGCCCATTTCCAAGTCATTTACGAAGATTGCAAGAGAATCACTCTGACATGTCAGTTGATACTTATCTGAAAGTTTTTGGAGGTTGAAATTGGCGTTTTTGAGCAGGATTTGCAGTGTGTAGTTTTGCGCATAAACCCTCAGTTTTTTACCGTCAGCAGAACCTAAGGCTGAATTTAGCACCGACCATTTCTCCAACTGCTTTGAAAAATTTTCTTTGTCCTGCAAGATTTTGAGACTTTTTTTCTGCTCGTTTTTGTCGGTTTCTATTTTGATGGAAAGTGCATTTATGTCTCTTGAAATGTTTTCGTTTTTGTTTTTCAAATCGGCAAACATTTTTTCAAGCACTTCAAGCGGCAAGTCTGTTTTGCCGTCTTTTTTCAAATGCTCTTCTATTCGTTGTTTTGCGTCCAAGAGCGACTGCTCTGCCTTTATAAGATTTGAGTTAATGTTTTGAAATTCGTCTTTCAGTTTTTTGAGTTCGCCTTCCGGCAATAAGAGAAGTTTTTTTACTTTTTCCTCCGTTAACTTCCACGATGGATTTGCCGCATTAACTTCTGAAATGAGTTCTGAAAATTTTTCTTCACAAGCCTTTTGCTTGTCGTAAAGCACAGTTTTTTTTGCAAGATTGTTTTTGGTTTTTACTTCTAATTCTGTGATGTTTTCCGGCAAAAGTTCCAAGGTTTTGTCGTCTGTTTCAGCGACAATTTTAGGTTCTTCAACAAGAAAACATTCTGCAAGGCGTTCAATCTTCTTTGAACTATCAGCCATCTTATTAAAAGCCTCAAATTTTAACCTTTTTTCTTGGAGTTTTTCTTTTAACGAGTTGAAAACTACGCTTTCAGAGTCAATATTTTTCTTAAACGCAAGAGAATTTTCTTTAATTGCAATAATATTTTCTTGATTTGCAAAAAAGTCTGATAAATTTGTCAGAATGTTTTCTTTCTCGGACATAAAGCCGTCTTTGCTAACAGAAAATTCTGTTAGCGAGGCTTTCAAAACCGCAGTTTCTTTTTCCAAATTTTGAATTTCAGCCTTCAATTTTTCCGCTCCGGCGTTGGAGGTTTCAAATTTTTCGCGGGCAGTCTTTTCGTTACTCACGCGCTTTGAATGTTCCTGCCGGGTAAAGAGCAACGCGGCTTTTTCTTTTTCCGCTTTTTGCCTTAATTCAGGCAAAACTTGCAACAAAACTTCCGCTGTCCCGATTGAAATTTTCTCAGTTTCAGCAAAGAATTTAGATGCCTTGTTGAGCCGCTGCGAAAGAAGAGAAATCTTTTCCTTGTACGGAATTATTTCTTCTTCAAGTTTTTTGACAGTGGTTTCTGCGTTCAAAGTCTCACGTTTTAAAGCGGAAATTTGATTATCGATTTCCCGCAGATTTTTGTCCGCAACATCTCTCTGTTTTTTAACTATATCTAACTGATTTTCAACCAAATGATAAACTTCTCCTGAAAACGGAACGCCACAAACAGGACACGGCTCGCCTTGCTTTAAAGTCCGTCTCAAATCTTCAACACTTTTGCTTGAAGCAATCAACTGCCGCTGATAAATATTATCGGCGGTCTTAAAGGCTGCCTCCTCAGCAATACGTCTTAAAGACAAGTCTTTCAATATAGAAGCATTTTTATCTATATTTGCTTTATTTTCAGATAGTTGTGATTCTGTTTTTTTAAGATTTTCCTTTTGGTTTTCGTATTCTGAAAATAGTTTTTCCGCTCCTAAAATATTGTTTATTTTTTTATCAATCAAGACTTCTTCGTCATTCAGTTTCGTAATATCAATAGCATTAAGAGAGGCAACTTTTTCGTCCAAAACCTTTTTTAAATTGTTTTTTTCTGTTTCGATGGCGGAAAATTTATTAGACAAAAATTCCAACTTTTTAGAATTTTGTAGTATTTTGTTTTTTACATCTACAATCTTCAAATCTTCGTTTTTGATTTTCAATTCCGCTGCGTTGAAATTATTAAGCAAAGAGTCTATCGTCTGAATATTTTGATAAATTTCTTCTTTTTCTGACATCTTTGCATATTTTTGTTCTATTTCAGAAATTTCAGAACTAAGCGTTTGATTTTTTTGTAATAAAAAATTATAATACTTAAAATACTGAATATAAGTAGTTTCGTATGTTTTTAACTCTGTTTCTAATGTCGATTTTTCATTTTTTATCTCGCTGAGATTTTCATTTAACGTTTTAAATTTATCTATACACAGTTCTAATTGATTGATAGTGTTTTGCTTATCAGCAAAATTTTCTTTTGCTTTTTCTGCAAGTTGCTTTTCCGTTATTTTTTTTTGAAAAAATAAATTCAAATCGTCAAACGTTTTTTTCCAAAGAGTTTGCGTTTGAATTTTTGAAGTTTCAGCATTTACTTGCTCCAAGTTTTTTTGAAACGCGGCTTTCTGGTTTTCGATTTCGTTTTTTTCGTCCTCGGAAAGCAGTTTTATATTTTCCAAAAATCTGTCCTGTTGCTCAACTAAGGATTTTGCCTCTTTGTATTTTTCAAAAATTCTAACCGATATTTTTTCGTAAATATCTGTATTTGTCAGCATTTGCAAGATTTCTGACTTTTTGTCGCGGTCTGCATACAGAAATTTTGAAAACTGGTTTTGCGCCAACATCACGCAACGGATAAAACGGTCGAAATTTAGTCCCGTGAGTTTTTCAATTTCTACGTCAAACTCTTTTTGCTTTTCCGTCAAAGGCTCAAACTGAGAATTTTTGAAAATGTAAAGCGTATTTTTGGCGTTGTGAAGTGTGCCAATAGTTTTTTTGCGGGCTCTCTGCACATACCATTCGGCTTTGTAAACGTTGCCGTTATAAGCCTCAAAAATTGTTGCCGCCAGAGCCTCAGCCGTGCCGTGCCGCATAACGTGCCGCGAGTCGGAAGTTTTGGCGATTGTGGAATTTTCAACCGTAATATCCTCTTTTTCAACGTTTTCAAATCTTGGCGTTTTACCATAAAGCGAAAGACTTACAGCATCGGTTATCGTACTTTTGCCCGCGCCGGTATCGCCACAAATAAGAAACAGCGGTGAATTTTTCAGCGGCTCTGTCGTAAAATCAATTTCGGCATCTTCAAAAGTCGCGAGGTTTTTTATGATGATTTTTCTTAATTTCATATCTCTTCGATTATTTTTTTCAGCATTGCGGAAAACTCTTCGCCGAGTTCGCACTTTTGTTTAATTTTGTAGATTTCTTTTATGATTTTCAATGGGTCGGTATTTCTAAACTCTTCTGCGCTAAGCGGTTGAAGCGTTTTTGCAGAATTGCCGTCATTAAAAATATTCCGCTTAAAAGTACAGAATTTTGCTTTTTTATTTTTCAAAGTTTCTATTACTGCGGCTTTGTTGTCAGGGTTTATAAACTCTTGCAACAAGTTGACCTCCAAATACATATCCTCATCGTCGGGCAATTTTGAAAGCACCGTTTTTACTTCTTCCAAAGTTTTAGGGCAATCGGGGACGGTTTTTAGGGGAATAAGGGCGGGAATTTTTTCCAACCGTATTTCGCTGATTTCCTTGCCCGAAAACTCCACAATAGTCAGCGAATGATTATAATCTTTTTCCGCGAAAGAAAACGCCAACGGCGAACCCGAATATCTTATAAATCGCTTGTCGTCAACAGGTTGCGGACGGTGAATATGACCTAACGCATAATAGGTAACCTCAGGCGGAAAATTTTCTAAGGCTACGCTGTCTTGTCCGCCGACTTGTTCTCCGGCTAATGTCGTGGAATATTTTGCATTTGAGGTCGTTAGGTGTCCAGTTGCAATTATCGGAATTTGTTTTTTACCGCGAATTGCTAACGCCCTTGTTACCACCTCGTTATAAAAATCGCCGACCGTTAAAACCTTGTCTTTTGATTGAAACATATCACCGCGTCTTAAAAACGGCACTGCACATATAACGGCTTTATCAGGAATTTCGTAAACTAATGAATCAAAGTCAATTTCACCGTTTTCTTGGCGCAAAACGCAGCCTGTAATCCGCGTCTTGAACATTCTAAGAATTTCGCCCGGAGCATTTAGGTATGACGGCGAATCGTGATTGCCGCCCGTTATCACAATGTCCAAATTAGGAAACTCAAAATGCAATGAGTTGATAAGTCCGTAATATGATTTTGCAGTAGCATTGCCCGGCGAGGCGGTGTCAAAAACATCACCCGAAATTAATAAAATGTCAATTTCGTTTTCCTTTAATATCCGTTTTAATTCTTCAAAAAAATATTCAAATTCCCTTTTACGGTCATAACCGTAAAGGTCTTTGCCAAGATGCCAATCGGCGGTGTGAAGAAGTTTCATTTTTTACAATAAAATTTGTATTGCAAATTTAACTATTTTTTTACGTAATGCGAACTCTTTTTTTGATAATTTTGCAGCCGATTTTTTAATTTTTGTTAAATTAACCGATAAAACATGAAGTACAGTTTATTATTTTCACTTATCTTTTTGAGCCTTAATACATTTGCTCAAAAAAAACTTACCGTCAGCGGTTACATAACCGA
>JAEEXW010000212.1 GCA_016287995.1 Bacteroidales bacterium | reverse complement strand
CTACGATTTTACAGAATCCCCCAAAAACAAGGTTGTCGGAAACGCGGAAGGTCTGTTTTTTTATGTTGGAGACAGTCTCGTAAAAAAAATCAATGCGCCGCTTATGCTCCAAAACCCCTCAAAAGTTCAAAACGTGTATATTTCGGACGGAGGATTCTTCGTAACTACCATTCCTGATGTAAGCAGTTACAGTTCAAGAAGTTACGACGACTCATATTCGTCATCGGATTCGGGCGGCAGTTCCAACAACAATAATAATAACAACAATAATAATAACAACGGTTAAACAAAAATATGAAAAAAACAAACGACGGTTTGCTAAAAATAGGCGAAAATTGGCTGAATCCCAAAAAAGGCAGGGTTTTGATTTCAGAACCTTTTGCCTCCGACATGATTTTCAAAAAATCAGTGGTCTACATCGTTGACCACTCGGAAAACAGCACAATGGGATTTATCCTGAATAAGCGGGTAGACATTGAAAGAAATCCGTTTTTCAAGATAATAGGCGTTTTGCCGTTTGAACTTTCGTTTGGCGGACCTGTCGCGATTAACAGAATACTTTACATTCACACATTAGGACCTCAGGTAATCCCTAACTCCATAGAAATCGCCGACGGAATATATCTGGGCGGCGACTACAAAGCAGTCAGAGATAAAATCGATTCCGGCGAAGCATCTACAAAAGATGTCAGATTCTTTCTCGGCTGTGCAGGCTGGTCGTCGCATCAACTCGAAAGAGAAATTCAATCCAAATTCTGGATAGTCGGCAACTTAGACAAAGAAACCATAATGGACTATCATTCAGATGTTTGGGGCGAAGCGGTAAAAAAACTCGGCGGCAGATACAAACTTTGGGAAAACCTTCCGTCAGACCCACTGCTAAACTAAAAAAAAACGCGAAAAAAATATTCTTATTCCGCGTTTTGATACAATAAATTAATAGCGTTTGCCGTCTGCATGCCAAGTGTTCTATAAAAACGGCGTCTCTTATAAGCCCCAACCCAACGGATTCCAGTAGAAACGCTGCCCAAGAAAATCTCTTCCGCTTTTGCAGCAAACTCCTGAGTAACTGGCTTTTCTGTTTCAACTTGATAACCCGCGTCTTTTAAAACCTGAATCACTTTGCGCCTGAAAACGCTGTCCCGAGCACCTTCGCTCAAAGGCGGCGTGTAAACAACTTTATCTTTCAACAGAAAAATTGTACCGCAAATTACAGATTCAGCCCAGTTGCCGTTATGATTAAGAAGAATCACGTCGTCAACTTTTTCGTTAACAGGCATACTTTTCATGGCGCGAAGTTTCAAAAGCGAATTTTCATGCGTGTCAAAATTCCAAAACGGCGACGGATATTTTTTGAACTCGTCATAAACCGAAATCCACAAGCCTTCTCTGTTGAAGTCAAAACCTGTCTGAGGCAAAACATCAATCGTTACCGCGTATTCTACGCCGTCGTTAGCGGGATAAAAGCCGTCGCTCTCGCCCCTGAAAACAATAATTTTTACAGTAGCACCTTTGAAAACCTTGTTTTTTACCAACATTTTGGAAATTTCCTCGCGGAAACCGTCCCTGCCGGTAGTGAATTTTTCGGGAATGTCCATGCCGGCAATTTTCATCGCAGCAATCAGATTTTCGATATGCTCTTCAAAAAAACAAAGCCGCCCCGCACAAGCGTGAAGGCTTTCTGAAATAGTGTCTCCGTACAAAAACGCACGGTTGTTAAGATTGATGACCGCTCCGTTTTGAGAATGGTAACGGCCGTTTAAAAGAATTTGTTGGTTAGTAATTATCATTTTTTTACGGTTAAAAATTCTTCAAAAATATATTTATCGTTGACGGGTTGATTATCAGCGGAAACAAAAATCCGTAAACCGCCCCCGCAAAATGCGCCGAATGACCAATGTTGTCCCTTCCCCTTTTGTCCATGTAGACGCAGTACGCCAAATACAAAAGTCCGAAAATCCACCCCGGAATAGGAATCGGAATAAACATAAAACTTATCGGAATAGACGGATTAAACAAAATCACGGCAAACAGCACTGCCGAAACAGCACCCGAAGCCCCGACAGCATTATAAAGCGGATTGTCCTTGTGTCTAAACAAGTCAACTATCACAGACATTGGCAAAGCCGAAAGGTATAAGGCAAGAAAAAGAAGTTTTCCCGTTTTTTCGGAACCGCTGACAACCGAAAATGCAGACTCCAAATATCCGCCAAAAAAATACAAAGTCAACATATTGAAAACCAAATGCCAAAGGTCGGCATGAATAAAACCATAACCAAAAAGTCTGACATATTGTTTTTCATGACAGATTAAATAAGCGTTGAATTTCATTTTTTCCGTCCATTCCGGACGGCGCAGACTATCGGGCAAAAGGCTGTCCCTCTCAAAGGCCGCTAACGAAACAACACATGTCGCAATTATTATAAGTGTGGTGAATGTCATTGCTTTAAAAATCAATTTTTTTATCAGTCCAATCTTCCACAACTAAATTGTCAATTCTGCAAAAATGTTTAACATTATGCGTTACTACAATCAAATTGTTTTCCCGCGCGGAAACACCTATCATCAAATCAAAATCTTCAATAATTTCACCCGAAGTTTCAAGCCTGATTTTTTCATGACAAAAAGCACCGGCAATATTATCAATACCTATTTTTTTATAAGATTCAATAAGCATTTCCGCTTTTAGCAGTTCCTGTTTCTGATACTTCGGCGGAGCATTGTAAGCACCGTAATACAATTCTATTGCAGTTATTTCCGAAATACAACATAACTGACTGTATTCAATACAAAACTGACGGACATTTTTATTTCCTCGCAAAAGTTCTATGCAAGTGGAAGTATCCAAAAGATATTTAAATTTTTGCATATCAAAGTTGCGGATAAGTATTTTTTGTTCGACCGTTCCGTATTTGTTCCATTATTTCTTCCGTTGTACGTTCGTCAGAACTCCAACCGCCGAAAAAACGGTCTATTTTTTCGGCAGCATATTTTTTACGCTCTTCTTCGGATTTAAAAACACTTTCCAGAAGCAAATTTGACAAAGCGATTTTTTCATCAGAAGTAAGATACTGAGCCTTAGCCCAAAGGCTGTCCACTGAAATTTCCATATTTTTAATTTTTTTTTATGCTGCAAATTTATAATTTTTTCGCGATATTTCTTTGCCGAGTGTCAATATTTTTTTTTAACTTTGCCTTATCTAATAAAATCAGTTTTATGGAAAGAAAAAGTCTGATATCAATTACTGATTTTTCCACCGAGGAAATTGTCAGAATATTGGAAATCGCAAATGAATTGGAAAACAACCCACAACCGCATCTCCTTGACGGCAAGGTTGTTGCGACATTGTTTTTTGAACCCTCTACCCGCACGAGACTTTCGTTTGAAAGCGCAATCAACCGCATGGGCGGGCGTGTAATCGGTTTTTCCGACCCCAACATTTCGAGCGTTTCAAAAGGCGAAACCCTGAAAGACACTATCCGAATAGTGTCTAATTACTGCGACTTGATAGTTATGCGCCACCCGTTAGAGGGCAGTTCGCGTTATGCGAGCGAGGTTGCAACCGTCCCCGTGATTAATGCCGGCGACGGTGCAAATCAACACCCGACCCAAACGCTCTTGGATATGTATTCAATCAAAAAAACGCAGGGACGTTTGGACAACATAAATATCTTTATGGTCGGCGACTTAAAATACGGACGGACAGTTCATTCGCTTGTTCAAGCGATGTCGCCTTTTAATCCGACATTCAATTTCATCTCGCACCCAAAACTCAGAATGCCGCAAGAATATCTTGATTTTCTTGACGAAAAAAAGGTCAAATATTATCAGCACGAGCAATTTACGGACATAATCTCTGAGGCTGACATCATTTATATGACAAGGGTTCAGAGGGAAAGATTTCAAGATTTGATGGAATATGAAAAGACAAAAGACCTTTACATTTTGCATAATTCCATGCTTGAAACCACAAAGCCGACGATGAAAATTCTTCACCCGCTACCGCGTGTCAACGAGATTTCGCAAGATGTAGACCCGAATCCGAAAGCGTATTATTTTGAGCAGGCTTTGAACGGCGTTTTTGCGCGTCAGGCTGTAATTTCATACGTTTTGGGCTTAAAAAAATAATTATGAATTATGAATTATGCATTATGAATTAAAATTATGGACAAGTCAGAATTAAAAGTCAACGCAATAAAAGACGGTACAGTGATAGACCACATACCCGCGCAGGATTTGTTTAAAGTTGTCAAAATATTAAAACTCGAAAGTGTTGAAAATCAGGTAACTTTCGGCACGAACCTCGACAGCAAAAAACTCGGCAAAAAAGCGATTATCAAGATTTCAGACCGTTTTTTTGAAGACAGCGAAATCGACAAAATCGCGCTTTTAGCCCCTAACGCCAACCTCAACATAATCAAAAATTATGAGGTTGCAGAAAAACGCACGGTAGAACTTCCCGAAAAAATCAAAGGAATCTGCAAGTGCATGAATCCCAAGTGCATAACAAACGCCGAACCCATGCCGACAAAATTTACCGTCGTATCAAAAACGCCGCCCGCTCTCAAATGCGACTACTGCGGCAAAGTTACCGACCAAGAACATTTTGTAATCATATAAAAAAAACGGAGCATTAAGCCCCGTTTTTTTATTTTGGATATTCTATTCTTGCATGGTAAATATTTCGTAACTTCTCTTTAAACAATTCTTTCACGGTGTCTATATCCTTGAAAGTCAGGTTAGTATTATCAAACTGCTTGTTAGCAATCTGATTATTTACAATGTTTTCAACAAGATTTCCGATGGTTTCGGTGTCGTATTTTTTAAGACTTCTCGAAGCCGCCTCAATAGAATCCGCCATCATAACAACAGCATTTTCCTTGTTGATAGGTCTGGGTCCCGGATAAGTGAATTTTTCGTCGCAGTTTTCCTCAGGGTGCTCTTTTTTGTACATAGCGTAAAAATATCCCGCTTTTGAAGTGCCGTGGTGAGTTTTTATAAAATCAATTATTTGGGTCGGCAACTGATATTCTTTTGCTATCGTAACGCCTTTTATAACGTGGTTGATAATAATTTCCGCGCTTTTCAAGTAGTCGAGTTTGTCATGCGGATTGATTCCCGTTACCTGATTTTCAGTAAAATACATAGGCGAAGTAAGTTTTCCAATGTCGTGATAAAGTGCGCCTGTACGCGCAAGATGCGGATTGCCGCCGATTTTGAAAATAGCCGCCTCAGCCAAGTTAGCAACCTGCATACAATGTTGAAAAGTTCCGGGAGCCTCTTCTGCCAAACGTCTTAAAAGCGGACGATTACTATCAGCAAGTTCAATAAGCGTAACATCACTCAACAAGCCAAAAGTCTTTTCAAATAAATAAATTAGCGGATAAGACACAAGCAACAAAATACTATTCATAGCAAGAAGAGCGATTATTTTCCAATTTATCTCGTCAATTATGCCGGTATGAAACAGTTGATAACTGATATAAACAAGGCTATAAATAAAGAAACAAATCACCGAGGTAAGAAACGTCTGACTCCGGCGGTTGAGTTTTTCGTAACTCATCAACAGAAAATATCCAGCAATAAACTGCATTATAAAATACTCAAACGGGTTTTCCAAAATAATCGCAACCGCCACGCAGGTTGTAATA
>JAEEXW010000211.1 GCA_016287995.1 Bacteroidales bacterium | reverse complement strand
CTGAATTTTCAGAAAGTTTCACCTGCAAGTTTTTGTGAGGTGAGGTAATTGTTTGTGCGCTTGATAGTAATGTTGACACCGCCAAGCCGCACGTTAATAAAAATCGTGATTTCATATATTGTTTTGTGTTAAAATATTTTTTATTCTGCGTTCAGTTTCCGTTCTATTTCTTCAATAGTCGGAATAGTACCGTCAATTTTTTCGGGATAAAATTTTTCCAATTCATATTCCGAAATGCCTATCGGTTGACTGCTTGATTCAAGTGCATAACGCGCCTGTGTATTGTCTTTGCTGCGGCAAATCAGCAACCCGATTGTCGGATTGTCTTTGCCGTCTTCTTTAAGTTGATGATTTACGGCGACAATGTACGTTCCTATTTGTCCGATGTCTCCGGCGGCAAATTTACCGATTTTAACTTCAATTACAACATAGCACCTTAAATTGTAAAACAAAAGGTCTATAAAGTTTTCTGTTTCACCGATTTGCAGCCTGTATTCTTTCCCGACGTATGCGAATCCAGTTCCGAGTTCAATGAGAAAATTTGTGATGTTGTTCAGTAATTTGTCTTTCAACAATCTCTCATTATATTTGCCCGTAATGCCGGTAAAAGCGAAATCGTAAGGGTCTTTTGTAAGTTCCTGTGCGAGGTCGCTTGTTTCGTCTGGCAGAGTTTTTTTGAAGTTTGTCAACGCTTTGCCTTGACGTTCATATAAACCGGTGTCTATGAAATTCATCAGCATATTGCGGCTCCAACCGTTTTCAACTGTCTGACGGAGAAAGAAAATCGCCTTTTCAGGCTCATTTATAAATTTGTCTATCAGCAGTTTATGGTGTCCCCACGGCACTGAAAAAATATCAACCATAATTTTGTCCCCAACTTGGGGATAAAATGTAACATTCTGTATTTCAGTTAAATATTTATTGTATAACTGGTAAAAATACTTCATGTATACGAGGTTTGTCCGGGAAAAGCAAGTCGCTTCGGGATTCAGTTTTTTCAAATCGTTGCTTAGGTTTTTCATAAAACCGCTGCCCCATTTGTTTTCGCCTTGTTTTTCCACAATATCCCTGCCTAATTCCCAATAGAACAGCAGCATTTCTTGGTTCACCTTTACCGCAGTTTTGATTTGGCTTTTTCGGTAACGCGAACTAAGGTCTGCTATCCATTGTTTATAGTCCTGATCTAATATTGTTATCGGTTTGGGCATAATTAATTCACCGTTAAAATATTTGTCAGTTCGATAAAATCGTTTACTGAAAGTTGTTCGGGGCGCAGGGTTAAAAATTTTTCTTCATCGGGTTTGCCGCTGAAATACTGCGCCAAAGAATTTCTGAGCATTTTGCGCCTCAGATTAAACGATTCTTTTACGATTTTTCTGAAAAATTTTTCATCGCAAGGCAGTTTTTCAACGTTGTTGCGTTTCAGTCGGATAACGGCAGACTTGACTTTCGGCGGCGGATTAAAAACGTTTTCGTCCACCGTGAAAAGGTATTCGATGTTGTAATAAGCCTGCAAAAACACGCTCAAAATTCCGTATTCTTTTGTGCCTTCGTGATTTACGATTCGCTGCGCAACCTCGCGCTGAATCATGCAGACAACTTCCTTGACCTCGTCTTTATAGTCCAAAACCTTGAAAAAAATCTGGCTTGAAATATTGTAAGGAAAATTTCCACAGACAACGGGAAAACCGTTTGGAAATTCCTTTTTTAAATCCAATTGCAGAAAATCCCCGCCGATGATTTTTTCGTTTTTGTAAAGGTCGGGAAAATTTGCGACCAAATATTCAACGCTTTCTTCGTCGATTTCTATGACGGAGAGGTCGAGGTTTTGGTTTTGGAGAACGAACTGAGTCAGCACGCCCGTTCCCGGACCGATTTCTATGCAGACGGCTTTTTTGCCGTCCTCTTTATATTCTATACTTGCGGCAATTTTTTGAGCAACAGAAAGGTCTTTCAAAAAATGCTGTCCTAATTTCTTTTTTGGCTTTACGTACATGTTGAAAATTTTTTTTGCAAAGATATTTTTTTTGGTCGGATTTGCAAAAAAATGTTTTGTTTTCTTGAAAATTTAATTCGATAATGGTGCCGTAAGTCCTAAAAAAAATGAGTTACGGCACCATTATCGTCGATAGCGGTGCCATAACTCCAAAAAAAAATGAGTTACGGCACCGGTATCTCATTTTTTTTGATTATATTTGCAGCGTCAACATAAATTTTTCGGCTTATGGAAAACGCATTGATAGGAAGGAAAGAGGAGCAAAAACGGCTCGAAAGCATCTACAACTCAGGCAAAAACGAGTTTGTTGCCGTATATGGCCGCCGCCGTGTGGGAAAAACCTTTTTAATAAAGGAATTTTTTCACAACAAATTCGACTTCTATTTCACCGGCATCTACCAAGCAACTAAAACTGAACAACTTAGAGAGTTTACCCGTCAGTTGTCGGAAACATCAAACCAAGAATTGAAACGCCCATCCACTTGGTTTGACGCATTCGCATTGTTGAAAAAATATTTAGAAACTCTTGCCGACAAACAGCGGATTGTGATTTTCCTTGACGAAGTACCGTGGATTGACACGCCCAAATCTGACTTTTTGAAGGCGTTTGAGTATTTTTGGAATAGTTACGGGGCAAGTCAGAAAAACATTATGCTCATAGTCTGCGCATCGGCAACTACTTGGATGCGCGACAAACTGTTTGGCAACAAGGGCGGACTTTACAACCGTATGACAAATGTGCTTTACCTTTCGCCGTTCTCCCTTGCCGAAACAGAGGAATATCTGCAATCGCGCTCCATTGCCTTCAACCGTTATCAAATATTGGAAACTTATATGATTTTGGGTGGTATTCCGCTGTATTTGAGTATGTTGGAAAAAGAATTGTCGCTTGCACAAAACATCGACCAACTGTTTTTTGCCACTAATGCCAAACTAAAATCGGAATATAAATTTTTGTTTTCGTCGCTTTTCAGAGAATCAACGGTCTGCAAAAACATCGTTGAACTTCTTGCCAAAAAAGCATCGGGAATGACCCGTCAGGAGATTATCGAGGCTCTGAAACTTTCCACCGGCGGCAAACTCTCAACAATGCTCAACGATTTGATTGACAGTGATTTTATACGTCCGTACACCGGTCTTGGCAAAAAGGAGCGCGAAACCGTCTATCAACTCTGCGACTTGTTTACGCTGTTTTATCTCCGTTATGTGGCTTCGTACACCGGCAACGACATCCACCATTGGTCCAATATGACCGATTCACCGTCGAAACGCGCTTGGTCGGGCTATGCTTTTGAACAGGTGTGCTTTCACCACATCAAACAGATTAAGGCAAAATTGGGAATTTCGGGCATAGAATCCAATGTGTATTCTTACAGAAACACTGATTTTCAGATTGATATGCTCATCGACCGCCGCGACCAAGTAATCAACCTTTGCGAGATGAAATTTTCGCTTTCCGAGTTTGAAATCGACAAACAATACGACGAACATCTCCGCCGCCGTCGCGAACTTTTCAGGAATTTCACCTCCACAAAAAAATCTATATACATCACAATGATAACCACTTACGGAATCAAGCACAACATTTATAGCGGTGATGTGCAGAGCGAGGTGAAAGGAGAGGATTTGTTTGTGAGGTAATCAGCCAACCAGATAAGTACTAAAACATCAGGAAAATAAATCGTCTAACGTTACAATGCTCTGAACCATACCTGAATATTGATTCGGTTTCAACCCGTATGTTGCAATAAATGTGAGATGGACAGTTTTCTTTGGCGAGATGTTTTCGATCAAAGTTTGAGTGCGGAAACGGAGTGTCTCTTCATATTTTTTATCAACGGCAAAAGGTTTATCGTAAAACTTAATTTCACAAAGATTTACAACATTATCAGAACGGTCAATAAGCAAATCAATTTGCGCCAAAGATTTACCGTCAGCCTCTACAATCCATGCAGATTCTTTGCTACTTACTCCCAAAATACCTAATTTACTCTTAATTTGACTGATATGCGCAAAACACAGCAATTCAAACGCAAGTCCGCGCCAAGTATTAAGTTTAGGTGAAAGATTGTTTTTTTGCCAAAAATCAACATCATTAACTAATTTATTATCAATAAATTGTAGATAAAATAAACAAAACGGGTCAATAAGTTTGTACCTAAATATTTTGCCACAGCCAAAAGGACGGTATTCGGCGATAAAATCGCTTTCTCTCAAACCTTTGAGAATATCTGACGCACCGCCACCGTCCTTGATGCCTGTATTTTCAAGAATTTCTTTCCGCGTAAAGCCTCCACGACGTTGCGTTAAAAATCTGACTGTTTTTATATGGTCGTCGGCATTTTTAAATAGCGAGCCAAATAATCGTTCAAATTCCATTTTGAGTTTTGCATTCTTTGTAAAAAACAGATTATCAATATTTTGTGCTGCGCTAAAACCTTTTTCAAAAAGATTCAAATAATGCGGCACACCGCCAAGAGCCATATATGCAACAGCGACTTCGTAGCGGCTCATTGAGATGTTTTTGGCATGGAAAAAATCTTCTGTCTCTTTGAGCGTAAAGGGCGACAACTTGATTTCGGCAGTAAGGCGGTTGTATAGTCCACCCTTATTATTTATCAGATTGTTTTCGATCCATGAAGTGGCTGAGCCGCAAATAATTAACAAAATATTATTGCGTTTCGATGCCCAACCATTCCAAAAATATTCAAACGCAGGTATAAAATGCGCCCTTGCGGTATCCATCCACGGCATTTCGTCGATAAAAACGACCTGACGACTACCATTATCTTTCTCTGTAAGAAGTTGTTGCAACATTCTAAATGCTTCGAGCCAAGTTTTTGGACATTGACCACCTTGCCATCCGTAATCTTGCAACGAATAGAAAAAAGCCTGCAATTGGTCGCGAAGTAGATAAGTTTTGTCCCTGTCGTATGGTGAAAGTCCTGTATGCCAAAAAGTTAAGCGGTTTTTGAATAATTCTTTAATAAGGAAAGTTTTTCCAACACGTCGCCTACCATATACGGCAACGAACTCAGAACTATCTGATTTATAAAGGTTTTCTAATTCCTTTATTTCTTTTGCTCTACCAATAAGTTTCATAGCATTCTTGTTTTATTTCTCTGCAAATGTATAAAAATTTTACGATTTAGAGAAATAAAATCGTTTATTTCTCTAAATCGATATATTTTTTGTTGATTTAGAGAAATAAACAAGTACTCAACTCCGCTAATGATGCCGTAAGTTCACTCCAAAAAATCCCTATACATCACAATGATAACCACTTACGGAATCAAGCACAACATTTATAGCGGTGATGTGCAGAGCGAGGTGAAGGGAGAGGATTTGTTTGAGAGGTAATCAAATAAAATCCTTTTCGTGCTGACGGAAAAAATCGCGGTAGATTTTGACGTTTTCGAGGGCGGTCCATTGCTTGATGTCAACGGGATTGGCGTCGAGGTCGTAAATCTTGGTGCGCTCCATCGCAAGCAAAAACGGCGAATGTGTCGCTATTATAAACTGACAGCCACACGCCCACGCACTTTCTTCAATGTATTGAGCAAGAGCAAGTTGCTTCTCGGGCGAAAGGCTGTTTTCGGGTTCGTCGAGAAGGTAGAGCGCGTCTGCCTGAATCTTCGACTGAAAATACACCAAAGCCGTCTCGCCGTTGGAATGTTCGCGCACTTCGCCCGCAAGACTTTGCT
>JAEEXW010000210.1 GCA_016287995.1 Bacteroidales bacterium | reverse complement strand
TGACCAATATTCTACGCCAAGCAAAACAAAAGCAAATGTCGGTGATGAAATTACGGTAAGTTTCTCGCAAAGAAGTGGTTACACTTTGTCAAGCGCGAAGTTTAACAATACGGCTTTGACGATTTCTAACAACGCGGCGACTTTTACAATGCCAGCAAAAAATGTTTCAATCACTGCGACTTACACGCCGATTGAATACACAATCACTTCTAACCAATATTCTACGCCAAGCAAAACAAAAGCAAATATCGGTGATGAAATTACGGTAAATTTCTCGCAAAGAGACGGTTACACTTTGTCAAGCGCAAAGTTTAACAATACGGCTTTAACGATTTCAAACAATGCAGCAACTTTTACAATGCCGGCAGGAAATGTTTCAATCACTGCGACTTACACGCCGATTGAATACACCGTTACAGCCGGAGAGTTTGTAACGGCAAACAAATCAAAAGCAACGATAAACGACAAAGTAACTTTCACAGTTTCAGACCACACAAACGACGGTTTTCAACTTGACAAAGTTTTGATTAACAACGCGGAGTTTTCAGGGCGGGAGTTTGAAATGAAAGACTATTTGGAAAATGTCAGCATTACGGCTGTGTATTCAAAAATCGAATCAGAAGATTTGTATGTTGATGACATCACCGTTGAAACGGGTACTTATTGCGCCGGCGGTGTCGTGAATCTCTCATTCAGGACAAACGCGGCAAAATATCAGGTCTTATTTTACGAAAACATTGCGACGACGGATTTTGAACCTGTCATTTCCCCGCAAAAACAAAACGCCTCGCTTGAAATTCCAAAAACTACTAAATACGGTAATTATCAAGGATTTATACGGGTTGCGGACAACAACGGCAACATCAGCAAAAGTTATCCGTTTGATTTTTCTGTCGGTTATCCGAACGATATTATTGAAACCAAATATTCGGATTTGATTTGCGTAAACAATTTTGACAACAAGTTTACGGCATATCAGTGGATAAAAAACGGGCGTGAAATTATCGGTGCTAACAAGCAGTTTTTCATTGACTATCCGATGTTAAGCGGCGTTTACGGCGTAATTGTTACCGACAGAAACGGCGATAAATTCCGCGTGTGTGATTACAGAATCAGTGATTTACAGACGAAAAAGTCCGCAGAACTGTCTGTAAAAGTTTATCCGAATCCGGCAAAAGCCTCTCAGCCCGTTACGGTGGAGTTAAACGGTTTTGACGGTGTTGAAAAATGTGAAATCCTGATTTTCAATCAGTTGGGCGCATTAGTTTATCGGATTTCAAACGCACAAAGTGAGAATATAATACATTTAAAATCAGGCGTTTACAACGGTGCGGCTTTTGTAAACGGCAAAAAATTGACATTTAAATTCATTATAAACGATTAATTATGAAACAGTTGGCATTTATAATATTTTTGTCGGCGTTTTCCGGCAGTTTGTTTGCGCAAAACACTCAGAAAAACATCCTGACATTTGGTTTTGGTGCGGGCATTCATGGAATTGCTTATAAATCTGACCGTTGCAGCGAAAAAAGCAACCATTACGGCTTTCAGACCGGCATCGGGTACAAGCATCTTTTCAAACCGAAATTTGGAATTTCCACAGGTTTGCGGTTTATGAGTTTTTCGTCTTCCGGAGTTTTGGACTATATTCAGACAATTGACGACGCAGTTGACGAAGACAATAAGACTTATACACATAGGACATATTTTCACGGTTTGGAAGAAAGTCAAAAACAAAACTCGCTGTTGATTCCGGTTGAAGCGGTTTATGTGATTGATTTGGAGAAAAAACTGAAATTGCAGTTTGACGCAGGATTTTTTGCCGGTTTTAGTGTCGGAAACAATTTCAAAACAGTCTCCGGCAGTTTGGAGACGCGGCGTTTTTATTATCAGCAGAATTTGGAGGTTTACGGTGATTACCGTCAGCACCATCTTTACACTGAGTCGGATTTCAAAGGCAAATACAAATTCAAACCGTCTTTTGGCGGAATTTTTGGTGCGGAATTTTTGTATTCTGTTGACAAAAATTTTGATTTGACGGGCGGTTTTTACGGCTCTCTGACTATGACTTCAACAATAAAAAAATCCGGCGGAGAGGTTTACGATCCTGACTGCAAGGCTTCTGATGCGTATTCAAACACTATTTACAACGGCGTTTTGAACACTGACTCAGAGGTGAAAACACATCCATTTTCTTTCGGAGTAATGATAGGGTTTGAATATACGTTTTAATAAAAAAAACTCCATCTAGACTCTACAATAAATTATCAAGGCTATATGGAGTTTTTTGGATTATTCTGTTGTGATAATTTGCTTTACTTCGTCCACATCCATTTTGAAATTTTCGGCAATTTTTTCAACTGGAACGCCAAACGAGTTCATCATTTTAATTGAAGAAATAATTTGAGCATCTTTTTCCTGCAACTGTTCCCGCAATTTCATTTCTGTGGCGTTCCAACTTTCGAGTTCATCTTTAAAAACTGAATCGTATATCGCGTTTGCTATTGTTACCATGGCGGATAGTTTTTTAGTTTTGCCGCAAAAATAAAAAAAATCCCGAAAATTTCAAAAAGAAATTCTTCGGGAATAATTTTTCAACCCAAGGAATAATGTCTTTAATTTTTCATTCCTTCTTCAAACGCTTTTAAATTTGCCTCGACGATTGCATCGCCTTTGCGTGCAAAAACTGTGCGGATAGCCTCACGAAGTTGCTCCACGCTAACGATTTCGATGTATTTCGCCGCCATTCCCAAAAGCACCATGTTTGCAGATTTGGGCATCATAATACTTTTTGCAACTTCCTCGATATCAAGTTTTTTAATATTGGGCAAAGTGTCCAACTCTGCAAATAGTTTTTCCTCTTCTGGATAATTGGGGATGTTGACAAACGGTTTTGAATTTGTTACAATCCAAGACGATTTGTTGATGTATGGCAGATAGCGCAAAACTTCCATCGGCTCCATCGAAATTATCAAATCAGCCTTTCCAAGCGGAATCAAGTCCGAATAAATCTCTGTCGTTGAGAGCCTTAAATTGCTTTGAACGTCGCCGCCCCTCTGACTCATGCCGTGAACTTCCGCCTGTTTTAAGAAAATGCCGGCTTTTGTTGCAGCCTCGCCTATAACGGTCGCGATTGAGAGGATACCTTGTCCGCCCACACCGCAAAGAATTAAATCTTTCTTCATTTTTTCTTGTGTCTTTTAAGGGTTTGCATACATTCGCGGCGGGGAATTATAACCGAAACGCCGTTATAATTGATTTCTTCTTCGATGATTCTTGTGATTTCGGGCATGTTTTTCGGCATCGGAACCACCACTCTTACATGCTCAGGCTCAACGCCAAGACCGATACAAATCGCCTCGTATTTGTTTAAACCCGCAGAGTCCTGACCGCCGGTCATTCCCGTTGTCAAATTGTCTGATATAATGACAGTTATGTTTGCCTTTTCGTTAACAGCGTCCAACAAGCCCGTCATTCCCGAATGTGTGAAAGTAGAGTCGCCGATAACCGCAATTGATGGGAACAGTCCCGCGTCAGCCGCGCCTTTTGCCATTGTGATTGACGCGCCCATGTCAACGCAACTTGCCAAAGCCTGAAACGGCGGCAACGCGCCAAGCGTATAACAGCCTATGTCGCCGAAAACCCTTGCGTTTTCATATTTCGTGATGACTTCTTTCAACGCACCGTAAACGTCTCTGTGTCCGCAGCCCTGACAAAGTTGCGGAGGTCTTGCCGCGAGATTTTTGCCCTGCACAAACTCGGTTTCAACTTTTGCGCCCAAGGCTTTTGCAACGTTGTCGGGATTGAGTTCGCCCTGACGCGGCAAATCTCCGGTCAGACGTCCGAGAACTTCCGCCTTGTCGCCGACAACTCTCTTAACGTCTTCTTCCACAACGGGTTGTCCGTCTTCCACAACGAGGATTTTTTTGCAGTCCTTGGTCAGCGAAAGAACGGCTTTTTCCGGCAGAGGATATTGAGAGATTTTTAATATTTTAAGACCTTTAATGCCGTAATTTTCAGCGGCTTCCTTAACGTAGTTGTAACCGATACCGCACGCAATCACAGCCAACGAACTTCCGCCGTCTTCAAAACGGTTGAACTTGGAATTTTCGGCAACGGCTTTCATTTCGGGCTGCTTTTCGATTAAAGCGGCGTACTGTTTTTTTGCGATTCCGGGCAGCAAAACCCACCCGCGTGAAGTTGACGGATTGAAAGCGTTTTCGGGTTTAATGTCCGAGATTTCAACCGCCGCCCTTGAATGTGCGAGTCTTGTTACAACTCTCATCAAAACAGGCTCTTTGAGTCTTTCGCTGAGGTCAAATGCAATGGACATCATGTCGAAGGCTTCCTGCTGGTTTGACGGTTCAAAAACGGGAATCATGGCAAACTTGCCGTAAAATCTTGAATCCTGCTCGTTTTGGCTTGAATGCATTGACGGGTCGTCGGCGGCAAGCACCACGAGACCGCCGTTAACGCCTGTAACAGCGGAATTTACAAAAGCGTCGGCGCAGACGTTCATGCCGACGTGTTTCATACAAACCAACGCTCTTTTTCCGGCGTAAGACATACCGAGAGCGGCTTCCATAGCGGTTTTTTCGTTGGTGCACCAACGGGAGTGAATCTTCCTTTCTTTGGAAAGGGGATTGTTTTGAATAAATTCGGTAATTTCGGTGGACGGAGTTCCAGGGTAAGCGTAAACGCCTGACAATCCGGCGTATATCGCTCCCAAAGCAACAGCCTCGTCCCCAAGTAATAATGTTTTTTCCATCAGAAATGAATTGTATTTTTTATGCCCCAAAGGTAATAAATATTTTTTACTTTTCGTAATATTTTTTATTTTTGCGGTTTGAAAATAGAGAGAGAATATGAAAAAACTGTATTTATTAAGGCACGCAAAAGCAAGTTGGAACGATGACAATGTCGAAGACAAAGACAGGATTATCAGTTATTTAGGCATCAACGAGGCAAAAAAAGTCGCCGCCGAAATCATAAACAAAAATATTAAATTCGACAAAATCCTCAGTTCGCCTGCAAAACGCGCCTATCAGACAGCCGAAATCATCAAAAACAAAACGGGATTCTCCGGCGAAATAATCTTTGAAGAAAGTTTCTATTTCGATTATCAAAAGGAAATTCTCAGAATCATTCAAGATATTGACAACAAGGCTGACAGCGTCTTGTTGGTCGGTCATAATCCCACATGGTCAAAGTTGGTCTCAGACTTTACTGACGAGAGGGTTTATCTCGATACCGCAAACTTTGCCGCCATGAGCGCAGACATAAACGACTGGAACGAAGCCGTTTACGGGATTTTTAATTTGGAATATGTAATTTCACCTAAAAATTTATAGAAAAAAATGAACTTTTTCAACAAAATATTGCTGTTTTCTTCTTCCGCACTGCTTTTTTCATGCGGACAAAACGGTCTGGAAAACAAAAACCAAAACCAGCCGCAAAACCAGCCACAGCCTCATCAGGAGAAAAATTTTTCGCTGAAACTCAGCAACTTGGACGAAAATTCCATCGGCAAGATTTCTGACAAATTTTCGCTTGACATTGTTAAAGACAAAGGCGTGGATTTTGACTCTGCATCGGTAAGCGTTGACGGCAGGAAGTTTGCCTCTCTAAACACCGATGAAACTTCGCTGACAATTGACACAAAAAATTTCAGATGCGGCATCGTGCCTGTAACGGTTCAGGTTTTTAAAGACGGAAAATCAGAATATCTCGGCTCA
>JAEEXW010000209.1 GCA_016287995.1 Bacteroidales bacterium | reverse complement strand
CGACACGTATGTCGTTTGGTTGGACGCAATTAAAAAAGTTACGGGGCAAATCATCAAACCAGTCGACAGCCCTATCACCGGCGTTCTTGACTGGGACTACATTTGTACGGTAAAACCAGGCGAAAAAATTGTGATTTCTACCAAAAAAGGCAACATCACACTCAAAACCGACATCAACACCTCCCCTATCGCGGTCTCGAATTTCTTAAAACTCGTTGACCAAACATACTTCGACAATACGTGTTTTACAAATATTTCTACCACGTATCTTGAAAACAAAGGCTCTTTTTCGGGTTTTGACGAAACGCAGTCGTTTATGATTCCGTCTGAACTTTCAAATACGCTTTTTGAAGAAGGCACGACAGCACTTTTTACGACCGCGCTCAACACCTCAAACGCCACTCAGTGGTTTATCATGTTGACCTCAAAATCCGTTTTTGATGGCACGTCTCCTGTAATTGCCACTGTAATTGACGGCATGGACTGCGTACATTCACTCAATACAGGCGACAACATCATCAGTATCACGAGAGAAAAAGATTAGATTAGCATAGACTGCAAAATTCCGGCAAGGCCGCCTAATGCCGCCCCGACTGCAATCAGTTTCCATTCGTCCTCCTGAAAAGCAGGACGGAGAAAATCAATGAATTGTTTTGGCGGCAAATTGGCCATTTTTTCGCCGATAGAGTTTTGAATATTGAGAGTTTCTTCGGCGTACGGATAAATACTGCGGATATTAAGCGGCAACTCGTTAACCAAATGGAAAAACACCACCGACTTAAATTCCGAAGTTTTTTGATTGGTAATCAAGAATTTAAACAAAGCGGGCTGGGATTCCAACGCCTCGTCAACAGCCAAAGAAACGTGTTTAAAAATAATGTTTTTTGTAATTTCGTTTTTCGGAAAGCGAAAAATATAATCAAAAAGGTTTTCAGTAGTTAAGACTTCTTTTGCGATAATTTCAGCGTAACGATAACTTTCTTCTTTTTGGTTTCTGAGAAAAAGTCCCCAAAACTTAAAAGGTCCGATTTTTTTGGGCTCAGCGGGTTCAAAAATCAGTTTTATCGCTAACCAGTTGGTTATAAAGCCGATAAACACGCCGTAAACCGCAAACATAAGCCAATGCGTTGTATAAAGCGATGTTATATTTTGCCCGATACCAAACAACATACCAAGCCAAAAACCCGAAACCTCTATAAAACGAAACTGTTTGCCTCCTAAATCGAGAAAAATTTTATTAATCATCGCCTTATCCTCCTTCATAGTATTGACTGCCAAAAGTTTAAGGTCGAGAATTTTATCTATATTTTCTTTAATTTCTTGAAGCGAATTTTCCACAATTTCAGGCAGGAGCATTGCGGTTATCTTTTTGATTTTACCCCTTACGGCAATGCCCGCAACTTCCCAAGTCAAAGGCATTTTAATTTTCATAACGGAATCAGTGATGTTAGCGGACATTTCGAGAAAATCGCCGTGCGAAATGCGCTCCATTTCTTTAACGTCAAGTTTGTCAAAAATCTCTTTCGGCTTAAAAAGGTCGCGAGTAAGCAAATCAACAGACTTTTCCGCCATTTTAGTAGCCTTTGACGGCAAAATACCTTGCCACCCCAAAAATGGTTTAATTCCCACAAAATCAAGCGGATAGAACGTCATTTTTATCGACAAAACATTAGTTATATAGCCAATAGCGCCACTGATAAGCGGCACTAAAAAACAAACGTAATTCTCTAAAAAAAAATCAATCATTTTTCGTTCCTTTTATGACGTTCAGTCTGAAATGCACTATAACATACTGCGTTTCGGGGCTGTTGGTAACAATCGTAACATAACGGTCGTAAAGTCCGGGACGGTTACGAGTGTCAAATTCAAATTTTATTGTGCCCATACTACCTTCGGACAGCCCGTTTTTGTCAAATTCGCATTTTAACCACTGACATGCGTTTCTTACGGTGCGGATTTTTAGCGGCGTTTTTCCTGAGTTGTAAAATGTCAACGCGCAAAAAGCCGGTTCACCTTCTGAATAAGCCTCCAAATTTACCGTTTCAAGTTTTCCCTTGAAACTCATAACCGGCGGATTTTTTTTCTCCTCCGGCGAAAACTCCTCCGTTATCTGCGCCTTGAAAGTCAGTTTGGATTCGTATGTATTCACAAAAACCGGCACGTCGAATTTCACAAAATCGAAACCGTCATAAAACTTAGAGTTGAAAACGCATTTGAGAACGCCTTTTTCGCCGGGTTTTAGAATCTGAGGTTTGGGCGTAACAATAGCGTAATCAGTGTTTTGTGCCTCTATTTTGAGGTTTGCTTTGGTCGGGTTGTAAACTTCGATTTCCCGTGTAACACTGCCGGGAAAAATTAATTTGTTGAAATTGACTGTTGTTGTTTTGAGCCTCAAATCAAACATCGTAAACGGATATTCCGCCGAAATCGGGTCTGGTTTCGGCAAAACGTTGCCGGAAATATAAAGTGTCTTGTCGCCGCCGTTGGATTTTACGATAATGCTTTTTGTAAAACCGCCCTGACGATTGCGCGGGTCAAATGTAACGTCTACAAAGCCCTGATTTTGCGGCAATACGGGCTCTTTCGACCATGCCGGCGAAGTACAGCCGCAAGTTGTATGCACAGAGTTTAAAATCAGAGGGTTATCACCCGTATTCGTATATACGAAACGAAAAGATGCCGCCCCTCCTAATTCGGCAATGTCGCCGAAATCATATTCCTCCGTCTCAAAACTCAACGTCTGCGCACCCGCAGAAAAACAGAAAAACGAAAAAAGCAATATGTAAAAAAAACTTTTCATTTTGCAGTTTTAAAGTATTGTCCGACTTCGTAAATTTCCAAACTATTATCTTGTCCTGTCGGTGCAAAAAGCGTTTTTTGCTGTTCAACGTACTCAAAATCAGTACAATAAATATTTGGACGTTTTTTTACAATCACCTCCGCGGAATCTTTTTTCATCGCAAAAATACCATCAGAGGGTGAAGCCACCAAAAAACCGCCTTTGCCGTCAGGTTTCATACCAGAAGGCGTAAATTTCAAATTTCTAAAAACTTCTGCTTTTGCTTTTTCAGAAATTCTCAATATTTTTTTGTCAGAAGCCGCATACAAAAAACCATCGTCAAAGCACAAAACTCCCGTCAAAACATAATCCGGATTGCTGAAAAACACGACCGCTCCATCGCCGGAAATTTTGTAAATACAATTATCCTCAGAATCAGAAACATAAACCGTACCTTTACCCGAAATTACAACGTCAGTTAATGAACCCGCTCCCGAAATTTGATATTTTTTCACAACTGAATCTTCCTCAATACCGTATTCAACAAGATTGTCCTTGTCGGCGATAAAAAGTACTCCGTCCCCTACTGCCATACCTTTCGGCGCAGACAATTCGGGAATATTAAGCGTGTCAATAACTTCGCCGCTGAGTCCGGCACGGCAAACGTAGCCGCAAGTCTCTTTTTTCAAAGAATCCTGAACGAGATTTGAAATGTAAATTATATCATTTTTTTGGTCAAGTACAACAGCCTGCGGAAAACTAAAATAATTTTTGCAAGTTTTCAAAAGCCTTGCGCCTAAAAAATCCGTATCCGGACTTTTTGCGGTCTCGATTCTGCTTTCCGCGGTTTCCGTATCATGACAAGCCGCCATCCGGATTACTAAAATCACTGCTAACAAAATTACAGCATTAAAAACATATTTCATAATATTCTTAACATTTTCAAAATTAATATTCCCAAGCCTTAACGTTATACTCCACCCTGCCCGGAAAAGCGTCCGAAAAGTTCCAAATCCACGACTGAGAATCATTAACTGTCTCTTTCGGAATATAAACTATTGATTTATCGTACATTTCAAGTCCGTCTTGATTGTAACGTTTTTCGCTAATAGGCGAGATTATACACGATTTTCCTTTCGGCAATATTTGTAGATGATAACGGTGAATAAATTCTTCCAAATACCGCGAAGAAATATCGTCTATCAGTTCAAGTTTTGAAAGGTACTTCACAATCGGGTAAGAAAGAAACGAAAGTATGTTGTCAGAGACCACAAAATCAAAATTTCCGAGAATATCACTATAACGACCCGAACTATAATTCGGCGAACTTATCAGCACATCAACACAAAAATCCTTATAACGGCTTATGCAGTTGTAAGTTTCGGAAACGATTTTTGTTATGTCTTCGGTAATGAATTTCACGTTTTTGAACTCCGACATTTTTCTAACCACTTTGTCAGGGTGAACAAGGTCAACTAAATATACGGTCTCAAACATTCTTGAAAGTTCCAAAATCGGAACATCAATACAACAGCCGCTGCCCAAAACCACGCAAGTATGTCTTCCACAACATCTTCTTGCACAATCTGTTATAAATTTTCTCGTATTAGAAATATGTGTTGACCAATTTTTTATTTCACTCAGATAATAGTAATAATAAAGGTTCATGTCAAATTCATAACCCATTTTTCTTGTTATTTTTGACATCATTTTGTCCGCTCCACTATTTCTATAAGTTTTTATCAGAGAGAAAGGCCACATAATTTTTGTTAAAAGTTGAAAAAAAACTTTATTGTGTTTCGTAAAGGATATACGGCGAAGCGGGACGGAAAAATACGGAAGACGACATATAATAAGGCCGTCCGTAAAATTCCCAATACCCGTTGTGCAAGGCAAATACGTTGCCCTCAATCCACGGCGTATGCTCGCTCTCGGTACTAAACGCCACACCGATATTATAACCGAGCGAATTGTTAGAATTTCTGTTATGAAATCCCCATTTTGTTACCGCCTTTCCCACTCCGAGATTAAGACGGTAATAATCAGATTCGATAACGGCGTTAAAAGAAATCAGCGTATGAACGTTTCCCTTGTAGTTTACCATCATATATTGCGGGGAAATACAAACGTTAATTTCCGGATTCTCATTTTTCAGAGTAAACAATCCAATAGTCAAATCCAAACCATAGTTGAAACCAGAAAAAAACGTCCAACCGATTTTCAACCTCGGCGACAAATAGACCTTAGTGTGAAGTTGCGCAAAAACCTCAGGTACGCAAAAAAATACGGCCGACAAAATTATCACAAGCCGTTTCAAAACCACCGACCGTACTATTTTTTTCAATCCGAACATTGCTAAAACTGACTATTTTTTCTTTTCCGGCAACTTCACAACCCTAAAACCGTAATTATAATTAGTAAATTGCGGTTCAGGACCATCTCGCGAGGTTATGCGTGCCATATCCTCAACATAATACCACGACCCCCCGCGTATAACCCGGTACATACCGGCAGAAGGACCTTTCGGATCCTTTATCGAAGAAGAAGGGTAGTTTCCGTAATAGTCCAAGCACCATTCCCAAGCGTTGCCGGACATATCAAATATTCCTAACTCATTGGGTTTCAACTTTCCTACGGGGTGAATACCCTTTTCTCTTGTCGTCTCGTCATACCATGCCACTTCATCAATATCGTCGCTGCCGGCATATTTATAGTTTTTTGACATCTGACCGCCTCTTGCGGCATATTCCCACTGTGCTTCGGTTGGCAAGGCGTAAGTTTCACCGTACTTATTAGTAAGCCACTTACAATAAGCCACCGCGTCAAAATACGTAACGTTGACTATCGGGTTGTTGTCGTTCCACTGCCAAGGCACAGCCTTATCATGCTCCTGATACCACTCTGGCTTAGGATCGGGCGGCATTTTACGTCCCGTCTCGTTACAAAACTGACGGTACTGCGCCACCGTTACCTCATATTTTCCGATACTGAAATCGCTAAG
>JAEEXW010000208.1 GCA_016287995.1 Bacteroidales bacterium | reverse complement strand
TCAATTTCTTGAAGGTTCTCTATCAGTTCCATCGGAGCCCCCGAACGCATGGCGTAGTCGATAAGTTCGTCTTTTGTCGCCGGCCAAGGCGCGTCTTCCAATTTAGTTGCTAATTCAAGTGTCCAATACATAGCGTTATACGTTTTTTATTGTTAGAAATCCTTTTTTTAAAAAATCGCGCAAATATAGAAAATATTATTCATTATATGCACGTTTTTTAAAAATTTACAATTTATTAATATGCCGGTTCTATCGTGAAGTTGTCGCCGTACTTCAAAACGTAGTTGCTGTGGTTTTCAAAACCACCGGCGGGGTTCACCCTTTGAAAATTAAATTTATAAACCAAGCCTTTTTCTTCTCCGCTGAGACAAAATTGAAAATATTTTCCGTGTTTTATGAGTTCGCCGATAAAAAATTTGGCTATGTCATAACCTGAAAATCCGTAAATACCCGGCTCTGTGTTGTAGAGGTTTCTGAATTGTGCAACAAAATTTTTGACCTTGTCGTCGCCGTAGTCTATAAAACTCGGACTGCGGTAACTGAAACTCATGCTTTGCAAAAATTCTATGTCAATGTTTGAATAGCGTTCCCAACTCTGAGAACCGAAAAGCACGACTTTGTATTTTTCGGTTTTTTGAAGCGTTGTAAGGTGATTGATGATTTGCGTTATTAAAACCTCGTCGCTACCCGGAATGAGCATAATGTTGTTTTCGGTCGGGGACATCGCTTCGGTTATCCGTGCAAGTCCGCCGTTGTTGAAGTCTATCTCTTTGAAAATCAAGCCCGGAATTTTGTTGTCGTTTATTAAATTCTTTGTGAGATTTTCCTTGTAATATTTTATGTGTTCGAGTTCTGAGGGCGTGCCGCCGTGAACCGCTATTACGCGGGCGTTTTCGTGCATACCGAAAAAGTCTGTTGATTCGTATATTGAGGCTGCTGCCGAGGGCGTAAACTGAAACAAATACGGATTGTCGTTTAAAAGCGCGTTTCTTACAGCAAATGGAGAAACCATCGGAATTTGGTTTGCGTTTGCAAATTTAGCCGCTTTTACAACGTTGTCTGTATAGAGAGGACCTATAATTAGGTCAGTGGATTTTAATTCGGGTTTCATCAAAATTTCGTCCGTAACCGATGTGCTGTTTTTAGTGTCGTAAATGTTGACCTGAATGTTGCGGTTTTCCTGCTGAAACTCTTTAACGGCAATCAAAAAGCCTTCGTAAAATTCGTAAATTCTCTCCGAGTTCTTTTTCAAAGAGTTTTTGTTCGGGTCGCTTTTGTAACCTTCGCTCAGGCTTTTGTTGTCGGCAAGAAAAAGCGGCAGCATAAGGGATATTTTCAAAGTTTTTGAAAAACTGTATCTGTAAGTTGAACAGTCGCAATAATCGGCGTTTAACATTGCTCTTTTGCGAATCAGGTCGTCAGTGTACGGAATATCGGTGTTTTCTGCAATAGCAGACGTGTCGTTTTCTGCATTGCTGTATATTTTGGGAATCCGCAAAACATCACCCGGTTTCATATTGTATTTTGCCTGCGTGTTGTATTTTACGATGTCCGAAATTTCTACGCCGTAGAGTTGACTTATCGAGTTGAAACTCTCGTTTTGTTTTACGGTGTGGTAAATGAAGTTAATATCTTCGCGGTCGGGATTTTCGTTTTTGCCGACAGGGATTTGGAGGGTTTCGCCGGTTTTAAGCCCTAATCTTGCCTGAGGGTTGTATTTATAAATGTCCTCTTCCGTAACCCCGTATTTTTTGCAAATTGAATACAAAGTCTGTTTGCGCTCCACTTTGTGGTAGACAAATTCCTGCTTGTTGGCGGGAGTTGCGGAGTCGGCTATGACGGGTACTTTTATCAAAACGCCCGCCTGAAAATTCTGAACGCCCTGATTGTTCATTTTTATCTCCTGAACCGTCGTGTTGTACGCCTTGGCGATGGTTTCAAGTGTCTGACCTTCTTTTATGGTGTGAAGGTAGTATTTTGTTCCGAAAAGCATGATAAAACTTTCGGACTTTTCTATTGTCTGGCTGAACGCCGCGTTAAAACAACTTAACGCAAAACCTAATCCTAATAAAAATATGTATTTTTTCACTTTCTTTATATATTTAACATTTTTAAAAATCCATTCCTAACGAGAAATAAAACACTTTCGGCAAAACAACGTGTCCTTCTATTCCCCAAGCCCAGTCGAACCTGAGAAAATATCCGAGAACCGAGGTTCTCAGCCCGAAACCGTAACCTGCTACGACAGAGGGTCTTGCAACGTCAATTATCATCGTTATTGAGCCTCTTCTTAATTCGTATTTGTTGTAAGCGTTTTCTTCGTTGTTGCCGGGCAGATAGCCGCTCCATGCGCTTCCTGCGTCAAAAAAGCCGATTAACTGAAAGTCGTTCAAGAGTTTTGAGGCGAGCGGACGGTTGAAAAAGTATCTGAAAACCGGCCAACGGAGTTCAGTGTTGAGTACGGCGAAAGAGTTGCCGTTTCTGCAATTCTGAATAAAGCCTCTCATGTTTGTACCGACTGCCTGATAAATGTAGTTTTCTTTTTGGTCTATTCTGACAGACTGATCAAACATCTTGCTTTTGTCGGATGAAAAACTTGTCCAGTTGTCAACTCCGCCAAGATAATAGATGATTTTTCCGCTGCCGAAAGAGGTTGCGCCTGCAAGTCTGCTTGCAAAAATCAGACAGCGGTGAATCTTTTGATAGTGTCTCAAATCAAAGCCCCATGACGAAATAATGTCATAATTGCCTTCAACTTGCTGATAGAGTTCACTCCAAGTCTTGAACCTGAGACCGGCGGGCGTGTTGATGCCGAGCGAGCGGGTGTTGTCGAAAATGTATTCGAGTTTTCCCTTGGAGAACACCTGATATTCGTTGTCTCTGTTAAGATACTGAAAATCAGTGATAAGGTACGTTTTTTTGTCGTAACGCAAACCCAATGTTCCGCGTATTGAGGATACTTGGTTGAAAGGGTAGGAGGCGATAAACATACCTTCGTTTGTCGTCATTTTTCTTAACGCGTAGTCATCATCGTCGTTGTTGAAAGTGTAACGGTGATAGACGTACTGTTTGTCCCAGCGTTTTTTCAGGTTTTCAAACGAAAAATAATATTCGTAACTGTCGAGGTTGCCGCCGACACGTACCGCCGCCGAAATTCTGTAATCTTCAAATAAGTCTTTGATTCCGACTTTGAAAAATGCGTTGGCGTTGGCATTAAAGTAATACGGTCCGCCGGCAAATGCTTGATAACTCTGATTCATGGACGAAAAGTCAACCTGCGAGACCAAATAATCCGTGTAAAAGTTTGTCATATAGAGCCTTTGTCTCGGTTTTTCTTCGGTTTGTGTTTTGCGGCGCAGTCTCAAATCCTCTCCGTAATATACGAGTTGGTAAGCGGGGTGTTTGTCCTGCTCAAAAACATAATTCATAATGTCGTATTTCAGAGAGTCGGGGTGTTTCCAATCTTTGGGCGGATTTTGAGCAATGGAGTCGTTTCTGCGGCGTTCTTCTGCTGCTTTTTGTTTTTTGACAACTTCCATGCTGTCAAGTTTCCTTTGACGCCGGTCTTGAAGTTCCCTGAAATATGTCTTTTCCAAAACAGCCGGTATTTTATCATCGGTTTCAGAAACGTTTTTCGTAAAAAGTCTGTAACGGCGGTCTTTCAAAAAGGCTTCGTCAACCGTAGATGTCTTTTTGTCATAATTCAAAAACAGAATGTTGCGGTTGAAATCCGTTACGGGTCTCATTCTGTTTTGATAAGCATAATGTACTGTTGTATCAATAGCGATAATCGTGCTGTCGTATTCAGAGGCGTAACGGTTGATGATTCCGTTTTTGTCCGAAAGGTACATGTAACGGTTGTGAGCAATCTCCTTTGGCGAAGTTTCATTTTCGTAAGGTGTATTTGTAACACGTTTCAAAACATGGTCTTTGTGTTTATAATCGTAAACGAAAATGTCGTAACATTTTTGAGTTGCGTTGTGTGTGCCTAATTTTTCAACAGTAAGCGTGTCGCTTTTTCTGTTGGACGAGAAAATAATTTTCGTAGAGTTTTCGATAAACTGAGGGTCTTTGTCGTCTGCCAAATCCTGCGTTATCCTTTCAAAAGCACCAGAGCCGATATTGAAAACAACAATGTCAGTGCAGCCTGAAATCTGAACGCTCATTACAAGATTAAGACCGTTGTCAGAGTAATTTATCGAATAAACTTTGTCGAATTTCGGCAGCATTTTTTTGTTGATTTCTCCTGACTCTGCGTTGTATTGGTAGAGAAATATATGACCTTGTTCGTCAACGGAAAAGCACCAAACCTTTCCATTAGGGTGCCATGCGCCGACCGGAAATTGGTAATCTGTAATTTGCTGAATTTTATGCTCTTTGGTCAAAAAACACGAAGTTTTTCCCGTTTGGTTATCCTTGATATAAAGTTTGTATTTTCCTAATTTGTTGGTGTGAAAAATCGTATATTTTTTGTCCGGCGAGGTCATCGGGCGCAGATAGACGGCGTTTTTTGACGGACGGTTTACCACCGGCAAAGTGTCGGAAAGTTCCAGCCGCGATTCTCCGGCGGTGAATTTTTTTATGTAATAATCCTTCCATTCCTTGTTTAAGTCTCTGAACGGACTGTCAATAATATGGCTTACAGCATTGTTGACGTTTCGGGAAATGGAGGTCAGATAAATGATACTTGGCACGGCATCTTTGCCGTACACTTTATTAATATAATACCAAAGCGAATATCCGGCGTACATTGCGTCGTCGCCTTCGAGCCACGAAATTTTTTTGTATTTTCCTGACAAGAAACCGTCTCGTAAAATGTCTTCTGTTTCGGGAGTCCATTCGTTAGCGACATAAAAAGTAAGACCTTTGGTAAACCATTCGGGCAAAGTCTGTTGTGAAGAATACTGTACTTTGCTTTTTAACCCAGAGCCGCTGAAAGTGCTTTGCAAGAGCATATCAGCCACAGCCTGACGGATTTGTTTGTCAAGTTTTAAATGGTCGCCTTCGTAATAGAGGAAAACCTTGTTGTCGATGATTTTTGTAACGCCGCCCGTGTTGGTTTCGTTTTCGCCGGTCATAAGTCCGATGTTGGACTGACGGAACTCGCTCAAACGGTTGAAAACTATGAAAATAATACGGCGTTGAAGCGTTTTGCCGAAAAACTTTTCCATTTCGGGAATGATTTTGTCGCCTCTATCGCATACGTATTGCGCCAAGTCTTTGCCTTGTTGATAAAAGTACACATCGTATTTCGGGTAACGGTAATAATACCATTCAAACTCGGAATACTGCACGCGGTTTTTGCCAAAATTCATTTGATGTCCGTTGTAAAACTGTGAAAAACAATTGTTTACAGTCAGCAACAGAATTATCAAAAGCAAAGCGTTTTTTAAAAATTTCATTGTCTTAAATATTCTTTTTCTGTTCCGGTATAATTAGGTTAACCTGATTGAAATCGTAGGTTTTTTCTTCGTTGGTGTTTTCGTTGAAAATAGTTATATATCCGTGAGAATCAACGTCTTTGATAACACCTTTAAAAATTTTCCCTTCCGAAGAATATATCAGAGTGCGGTTTAGTCCGAGAAGTTTTTTCATATATTCTGCTTTTAAGGCAGGAAAATTTTCTTTTTTCAACTCCGAGAGCCTGCGCCTTAAAATCGAGACGATTTCATAAAACTTTTCGTCCAAATTATAAAACTTTCCAGTCAAATTTGTCATTGAAACAGGATTCGGCAAGTTTTCCCTCCAAAGACTTTGATTGACGTTGATACCGATTCCGATAATCGAACTTTTGATGT
>JAEEXW010000207.1 GCA_016287995.1 Bacteroidales bacterium | reverse complement strand
CTATAAATTTCTCTGCAAACTTCCTTGTAATCAAAACTCGTATTCGGACGCTCTGAAATAACTGATTGATACCAATTTTCACGCGCAATCTTGATAATAAATTCCGGAATTTTATGTTTGTATTTTTTTTTGATTCTAAAATAAATTTCAAAGAAAAACTTAGCATTCCCAAACTTATTTAAATCCTTGAACATCAATGCTAAATCCAAATAAATCCCGTTTAAAATCTCTTCTTTAAAATCCTTTCCCACATTCAAGGCCAACAAAAGACACGCATACTTCTCATTAAAATTATTTGAAACATAAAACGTTTTGCTCATCAAATGCCACCCCCAGGGTTTCAACGGTTTTTCTTTGATGAATGGACGTAAAACGCTGCGTATCTGCTCGTTATTGAATTTCAACCGCAAAAGCAATTTTGCTATATAATAATTTGAATAAACCGAAAGATTATATTTAATTTTTTTACGAATAAAAGTCAACGCCAATTTTGCAAAATCCTCGTCGAAAGAACTGTTAATCACACGTTTAGTAAAAAAAATCAAAGCAGATTCCGCTAACGACATTTTTGAACCCGCTTCGATAACATAATCTTCGTCCATAAAATTTTCCATATTCCACCAACGGCAAAAATCCAAGTAACCTTTCCACGGTTTTCTAAATTTATGAACGCTTTTATACAGACAAACGTATTCTCTGCACGGTGTTTTCATTTTCAAATCTATCATCAACGTAAAAAGACCGTCCAAAATTTCAGGTTGCTGAAAAATCATATTCCTTGCCGCTGCCGTAAGTTTTAAAAAACATTCCGCTAATAATTTGCTTATTTCTTCTGAAAATGTCAATCCCTCTAAATTTCTAACACTGATAAATATTTTTTCAAACGATTTATAATCACCCTCCTGAGCATAAAACTGACAAATTTTCAGCATCGAATTCAGCATATTATTTTTGTTTTTTTGGGAAGGCTCGCTTTGAAAATCAGCATACGAAATTTCCAAATTTTTTGTAATTGATTCTATTTCAGCATTTGACATAACCGCTTGATTTTTTTTAGTCCACTTAAAAAATGCTAATTCTCCTCTCCTAGCTTTTTCTCAATTTTTTTGAAAACCGATTCTATAATCAAACTTACTAAAACGTAAATGCAGATATAAACCGCCGTTTTGAAAATAAAATCCTTAGGAATTAAATGTTGCGGAAAATACTTATTGAAAGCCAAAACCGCTGCAATCGCGAAAACAATTCTCAAAATGTGTTTCACGACTTCCAGCCATGATATATGGAAATTGATGTTGAGTTTTTTCATATCCTTATAAAAAGCGAAAATCCGGCGATTTCACATCGGCGGATTTTCCATTAGGGGAATTAGATAAATTTCTATATAAGTAAATATAACAAATAAAAAAAGTGTGACCATGCTGAGGCTCGAACTCAGGACCCCATCCTTAAAAGGGATGTGCTCTACCAACTGAGCTACATAGTCCCAAAAAAACTTAAACAATTAATGCAGTGACCACGCTGGGGCTCGAACCCAGGACCCCATCCTTAAAAGGGATGTGCTCTACCAGCTGAGCTACGTAGTCCGCCGATTTCCTTTTTGTTTTGCGGTGCAAAGGTAGAGAGAATTTTTATACCTGCAAAATTTTTTTACACTTTTTTACCAAAAAATTTTTTTTGAGCATATTAACTTGCTAATAATCAACAATAAAAAAATATTTTTTCTTTTCCGGCGTTTTTTTCTTACAAAAAATGTTGCCGTTAAAATAAAAAATATTACTTTTGCAGCGTAGTTTTAAAACTGAAACTTTAATTAAATTATATAATAGCAATGAAAAAGCACAATTTTTTCGCAGGTCCTTCGGTTCTTCCCGACTATACAGTGGAAGAGACTGCAAAGGCAATTTTGGATTTTAACGGAACAGGTATTTCGCTTATGTGTATGTCTCACAGAGACAAATCCTTCGACGCCGTTATGAACAGAGCCGTTGAACTCTTCAAACAAGTTCTTGACATTCCCTCCGGCTACTCAGTTATCTTTTTGGGCGGCGGTGCAAGTTTGCAGTTTGCAATGGTTCCGATGAACCTCTTGCGTACAAAGGCTTTTTACGTTAATACCGGTACTTGGGCTAACAAGGCCGCAAAAGAGGCAAAACTCTTCGGTGAAGTAGACGATCACATCAGCAGCAAAGAGGCTAATTATACATACATTCCAAAAGGTTTTGAAATTCCCAAAGATTGTGATTATATGCACATTACAACCAACAACACAATCTACGGAACCGAAACTTTGGAAGACTACAATTCGCCGATTCCCGTTGTTGCAGATATGAGTTCAGATATTTTCTCACGTCCTTTGGACATCAGCAAATACGGTCTTATTTATGGCGGTGCACAGAAAAACTTCTCTTGCGCAGGCGTAACTTTCGTTATCGTAAAAGATGAACTCTTAGGAAAAGTTGACAGAGCAATCCCGACAATGCTCAACTATCAGACACATATTGACAAGAACTCTATGTTCAATACTCCGCCGGTAGTGCCGATTTACGCAGGCGTTAAAACCCTCGAATGGATTCTCCAACAAGGCGGCGTAAAAGAAATGGAAAAACGCGCTATCGAAAAATCTACAAAACTTTATGATGAAATCGACCGCAACAAACTTTTCAAAGGTACGGTTCAGAAAGATTCTCGTTCGAGAATGAGCGTTTGCTTTGTTATGAACGAAGAATATAAAGATTTGGAAGCCAAATTCTTAGACTTTGTAAAGGCTCGTGATATGGTAGGCTTGAAAGGACACCGTTCGGTTGGCGGTTTCAGGGCTTCGCTCTACAACGCACTCCCGATGGAAAGCGTAGATGCTCTCGTTCAAGCAATGAAAGATTTTGAAAAAGAAAACTAATTCATAAATTCGTAATTCATAATTATTGAAAAAATGAAAATATTAGTTGCGACAGAAAAACCGTTTGCTAAACAGGCTGTTGACGGTATTAAAGATATAGTTGAAAAGTCAGGAAACACTTTCGCTTTGCTCGAAAACTACACCGACAAACAACAACTTTTGGACGCAGTTGCTGACGTTGACGCAGTTATTATCCGCTCCGACAAAGTTACCTCTGAGGTGCTTGATGCTGCTAAAAATCTCAAAATCGTTGTTCGCGCAGGTGCCGGTTACGACAATGTTGACCTCGAAGCCGCTACTAAAAAAGGCGTAGTGGTTATGAACACTCCCGGTCAGAATTCTAACGCAGTTGCAGAACTCGTTTTCGGACTTTTGGTTTTCGCCGTTAGAAACTTTTACAACGGAAAATCAGGTACAGAACTCAAAGGCAAAAAACTCGGTATTTTGGCTTTCGGACAAGTCGGCAGAAACGTTGCTCGTGTTGCAAAAGGTTTTGATATGGAGGTTTATGCTTATGATGCATTCTGTCCGACAGAAGTTATCGAACAGGCAGGTGTTAAAGCAGTTGATAATCAAGAGGCTTTGTTTGAAAACTGCGACATCGTATCGCTTCACATTCCGGCAACTGCCGAAACCAAACAGTCGATTAATTACGCACTTTGTTCAAAACTCAAAAAAGGCGGAATCGTTATCAATACCGCCCGCAAAGAAGTTATCGATGAAGACGGTCTTATTAAATTAATGGAAGAACGCACTGATTTGAAATACATTACGGACATTGCCCCTGACAAAAACGAAGAATTTGCCGCGAAATTCGCAGGCAGATATTTCGCCACACCCAAAAAGATGGGTGCTCAGACGGCGGAGGCCAACATCAACGCGGGTCTCGCCGCGGCGAACCAGATTGTTGACTTCTTCAAAACCGGCAATAAGAAATTTCAAGTCAACAAATAAAATTATTTTATCACTACAAAAGGGAGGCCGGAAAAACCTCCCTTTTTTATTAATTAACAGTAAACCATGTCAATAGTAAAACCGTTCAGGGGATTGCGCCCCGACAAAAAAATAGCGGACAGACTTTCCTGTCTGCCCTACGACGTTATGAACTCAAAAGAGGCTGCTCAAATGGCTGAGGGCAATCCCTGCTCTTTTTTGCACATAACACGCGCCGAAATCGATTTGGACGAAAACATTGACCCGCACTCAAAAGCGGTTTATGAAAAGTCAATAGAAAATTTCAAAAAATTTCAGGACGAAAAATATCTCGTAAAAGACTCCAAGCCGAAATTTTACATTTACGCCCAGACAATGGACGGCAGAACACAGTACGGCATTGCAGGCGCGGCTTTTTGCGAGGATTATCAAAACGGAATCATCAAAAAGCACGAACTCACGCGCCCAGACAAAGAGGACGACCGTATGGTTCACATCAAGACGATTAACGCCAACGCTGAACCCGTATTCCTCTCCTATCGCGCTGTGCCTGAGATAGATGCAATTGTTTCAGGAATCGTCAGCAGTCAAAAGCCCGAATACGATTTTACCTCAAACGACGGTTTCGGTCATAAGTTTTGGGTGATTGACAACGATGAAACCAACAAAAAAATCGAAAAACTTTTCGCTGAAAAAGTTCCCGCGCTCTATGTTGCTGACGGTCATCACCGCACAGCCGCAGCCGCTCGTGTCGGTCTCGAAAAAAAAGCACAAAACCCAAATCACAAAGGTAACGAAGAATACAATTATTTTCTTGCCGTAATTTTCCCCGATAACCAGTTGAAAATCATGGACTACAACCGTGTCGTAAAAGATTTGAACGGCCTTTCGGAAAAAGATTTCTTAGAAAAACTTTCAAAATCGTTTGAAATCACCAACAAAGGAAAAGAAGTTTATTCTCCGCAAAAACTTCACGAGTTTAGTATGTATCTCGGCGGAGAGTGGTTTAAACTCTCGGCAAGAGAAGGCACTTTTGATGATTCCGACCCGATCGGAAGTCTTGATGTTACCGTTTTGACAAAGCAAGTGCTTGAACCTCTGCTCGATATAAAGGATTTAAGAACTTCAAAACGTATAGATTTTGTAGGCGGAATTCGCGGTCTTAACGAATTGAAAAAACGTGTTGATTCTGGCGAAATGAAATGTGCCTTTGCACTTTATCCCGTTAGCATGGAGCAACTTTTGAACATTGCCGATACGGGAAACATTATGCCACCGAAGACAACTTGGTTTGAACCCAAACTTCGTAGCGGCCTCGTAATTCATACGTTGGATTAAGAGAAAAAAAATAACTGCGGAAAGCGTAAAAAAAAATCGTAGTTACTACTAAAAATAAAATTTAAAGTTTTTAAGATTATGAAAAAGTTTTTGTTATTGGCGGTAGCCGCAATTTTAGTCGCGGCGATGATTCCGACGGAATGTGCCGCTCAGAAAAAATCGAAAAAAGAACTCAAGGCCGAGGCTAAGGCTGCGGCTGATTCTATCGCACAACTCGAAGCTTCACTTGTAGACGGCGTTGAAATGACATTCAAATATACCGACCACAATTTCGGAACTATGGAAAGCGGTTCTGACGTGTCATACGTTTTCGAGTTTGTTAATACCGGCAAAGCGGATTTGGTTATTACCAACGTTTCGACTTCATGCGGTTGCACAACTCCTGAGTGGACACATGAGCCTGTGCCGTCAAAATCAAGAGGGTCTATAAAAGTAAGATACGACTCCAGTAGAATCGGTAGTTTTTCAAAAACAATTACCGTTCATAGTAATGCATCAAATTCCCCTGTCGTGTTGTCGATAAAGGGAAATATCATAGTTAAACAGAATTAAAAAAATATGCCTAAAATATCAAAGACGGGCAAAATTATGCCTGCCTCCCCGATTCGTAAACTTGTTCCTTATGCTGAACAAGCTAAAAAAAGCGGGGTGAAAGTTTATCATCTTA
>JAEEXW010000206.1 GCA_016287995.1 Bacteroidales bacterium | reverse complement strand
TTTTTGGAGTTTTCAAGGGAAGATTCCACAATTTTCAAGCGGACTGTCTACACGGTCGGAAATGCGGGAATCCCGGCGCATCAGAACTTTTTTCTCACAATACCCGTCCCTGACAGCATCAAAAGTCATATCGGAAAGGAATTATCTGAAAGTCAGGTTTTTATAGCGAGAACCGGCAAAAAGAACTCTCTTGGCTACATCGGCGGAAAACTCAGCGGCGATTTGATTGTTGCCGAGACCCGTCAGTTCGGACATTTTGTAATTGCCACGGACACCGTTGCGCCGAAAGTTTACAGCAAAAATTCCGTTACGGTGCTTTCAAACAGCAACAATATAATGATAGGCGTTTCTGACAATTTCAGCGGAATAACCAAATACAACTGCTACATCGACGGCGAGTGGAAACTTTTTGAGTTTGACTACAAAAACGCACGTCTTATTTCGCCGGTCAAAAAACTCGGTCTTGAAGCCGGATTTCACGATTTGGAAGCAAGGGTTGAGGACGCCTGCGGAAACGTAAAAGTTTTCAAATGGAGATTCAGAACAAGATAAAAAAAGAGCCGCAATTTTGCGACTCTTTTTTTTACTAATTTACCGTATGTTTTAATACCACAATATTTCCGCCGCTTGAAATCTGACCGCGTTTGTCAGTTCTAACACCCTTGTCAATAACCGTAATGTTGTAGGTTATCGGAGTCGGGACTCTTTCTCGCCATTTAAAACAGTGAACTTTTATCGTATACGTGCCTTTTGAAGGCGAGTTCCAATAAATATTCTCCTGAGGACGGGACGTTGTGCCGAAAAGTGCATTAGCATCCAAGTCAAGCGTGCCGACACCGCCGCCGCAAGAAGCACGGCGTTTTGAGAAGTAAATCTCGTTGCCGCACGGGTCAATTACGTGAAGGTCAAGGTCGGTTTTGGTATACCACTGCAAATTGACACGCAAATCACCGCTTTGACCTTTCAAATCCGGCGGATTGACGTTGTTGTTAGGCGGAGTAGGCGGCGTGGGCTTGGGCTGCTCGTTTTTAGTGAGCGGTATAGTCCTCGAAGCCTGAGTGTTAAGGTTTGCCAAAGTCTGGTTCTTAACCTTCGTAGAATTGGTAGAATAACCCGTCTTGGAGGCGACTATCGAAATCTTGTCATTTTCGCCGATATTGCTTACGATAAACTCGCCTTTTGAATTGCTGTATTCCGTTGCAACCAAAGAGCCGTTTTTGTAAATCTTGTTGGTAACACCTTCCAAAACGTTGTTGTTGTCGGTGTTGATAAAGACGAGCGAAGTTGTAAGAGGACGGAGATACATCGTCCGTTTTTCCTCGTCCAACGCCATAAAGTCTTTTACGTTGTAACCCGACAAAGTTGTGTCAGCATAGCCAGATTTTGACGCCAAGAAATTCAACTGCTGCGTTATCCTTAGCGAGTCAAACTGTCCGATTCCGACACCGTTGGTGTTGGTGGTAAGTTTCTGGCTCTGACCGTCGATAGTAAGCGTAACAGTTGCGCCGGCTAATAAAGTTTTGGTTTTAAGGTTCTTGACGATTACCTTAACGCAACCTTTAAGCGGACGGAGTTTCAAGACTTTTTCGTGTTCCGACATGTTGTTGAGGTCAAAAAGCGTGGCTTCAAGCGTGTCGCTTTCGTAACCGTCTCTTGACGCGATAATTCTCACAGTACCGCAGACGGGCATCGAATTGATGTCAACAGCACCCGAAACATCGGTTATGACGGTGCTTTTCTCCAAACCGTCGCCTGAAATCGTAACCGTAGCCTCAGGAAGCGGCTCGTTGTCGTCAACGTCAATAACTTTTACGGTTTCAACGCTTGTTTTTGCCGAAAGATGAACCTGCTTAAAAGAATTTTCAGGGAAAGACTTATAACTGTCTTTCAGACCTGCGATTCCATTACAATCATTTTCACAACTAACAGAAACAGAGTCTCTTAACCCGCCAAAAAGTTTGTACCAAAGCGGCATTTTAGCATCCTTTACAACGACCTTTCCCTCGGTGTCGGTATTGCCGGAAAATGTCTTTTCAACAACGCCGCCGAAAGTCGAAATCTCAGGATAAACCACCGCCGCAGGAGTTTCTGCAACCGCAATTCCCGTCCCGCCTTCCAAAAACTCAACGCTAATGTCCCTTTTAACAGGTATCAACAGCACGAGCGGCAAAAGCAGCAGAAAAATCCACCACGGAAACTTTTTCCGCTTTACAACCAAAACCACGTCGCCGGAGTTTTCCGCGTTTGTAACAGTTACTTTATTACTCATAGTTTTTAATATTTTCTGTTCTTTTTTGAAAAAAAGAACCAAAAAACTTTTAAGCACGTGCTTCGCGCGGAGTAAGTTATGTACGATACTCCGGCGAACGAAGTGAGCCGCTCTTAAAAGTTTTCCGGTTCCCTTTTTTAAAAGGGAACTAATTTACATTACTAATGCCGATGCACCAAGAACAGCGATGTTAGTACCGAGCAACGCCGACGGCAAAACTTTCACTTTGCCTTTGTAAACGGGCATCATGTATTTTTCCATATAATTTTTTGTTGCATCGATAATCAACTCTTTTGCGTTTGCGAGTCCTCCGAAAATAAAGACTGCTTCCGGCGAAAGAACCGTGCATAAATCAGCAAGTTTTCTACCGAGAATGTCAGCCGTAAAATCAAAGGCTTTCAAAGCGAGTTTGTCGCCTTGGGTTGCAAAAGTGTAAATATCCTTGCTTGTTAATTCAGAGAATGGAATATCGCGCATTTTTGAAGCGTCGTTGTATCGGGCAAGAAGTTCAAAAGCGGTGCGTTTGATACCTGTCGCCGAGGCGTAAGTTTCAAGACAGCCCTTTCGTCCGCAGCCGCACATTCTTCCGTTTTCAACAGCCGTAACATGTCCGAACTCGCCGGCAAAACCGTCTGAACCGTAAACCAAACTGCCGTTTACCACAACGCCTGAGCCGAGACCCGTGCCGAGAGTTATCATAACGAAATTTTTCATGCCTTTTGCACCGCCGTAAACCATTTCACCGATAGTTGCGGCTTTTGCGTCGTTTGTTACGACGATTTTGCAGTCAAAATGGCGTTTTAATTCGTCAGAGAGCCTTACAACGCCTTTCCAAGGCAGATTCGGGGCTTTTTCGATAGTTCCCGTATAGAAGTTTCCGTTAGGCGCACCTATACCGATGCCTTTGAGGTTGTAGCCTTCCGCTTTTGAAAGCAACGTTTTGATGTTAGTGGCAAGTGCGGAGATATAGTCCGCAAGTTCAACGTATTGCTGCGTGGAGATGGAAGCCTCCGCCAAAATTTTTGCATCTTCGGTTACAACACCCATAACGGTGTTTGTACCGCCTATGTCAATACCTACTGCTATGTTTTTCATCGTTAAAAAATTTTAGTAATTATCGGCAAAGATAAAGAATTTTCTATTAAATGCAAACAAAAAACGTTTCCGCTAACTTTTTTCAAACAAATCGTCCAAAACCACTGTCCGCTGAAACCGCGAAAAATACTCATTACGTTTCAAGCCGTAAGTTGTTATCAAAACCATATTAACGGACTTTTTAGACTTTGATTTGTCGATAAAAGTCTGCAATTTGTGTCTTAAATTTGCATCATACTCTTTTGAAACCGAAAATTCGTCCGCCCAAAATTTCATTTCACAAAGATTTACCATATTATCGGCTCTGTTAATTACCATATCAATCTGAGCGCCGTCAGTTTCAGTGTCTCCAAGAAAACGCCACGGCAAAAACTCAACATCTATACCACTGATTCCTAATGCTTTGGCTATTTGACGGGAATGAACAAAACACAATTCTTCAAAAGCAAAACCAAGCCACGATTTTATTTTAGGACTTTGCAAAACCGACATAAAATAGTCTTGCTTAAAAGTTGACTTGCCGCTAAGAAACTGCATCCAAAAAAGTGTGAACAAATCCGTAAGTTTGTAATAAACTTCGCGTTTTGACCCTTCAAAAAAAGTATACGACATTATAAAACCGCTAACTTCCAATGCTTTGAGAATCTCCGACAAACCGCCGCCGAAAGGCAGTTTTGTTTTATCGGAGATTTCCCTTCTCGTAAAACCTAAACGCTTGGTACTAAGAAGTTTAAGCACCGCTTTATATTTTTCGTTGTCCAAAAACTGCGAAGCGCAAAGCCGGTTAAACTCGTCTTTCAACGCCGCCCTCTTAGAGAAAAACATATTGTCAAGATTTTGAGCCACGCTCAACCCTTTTTGTAAATACGACATATAATAAGGTATGCCGCCGAGAGCCATATAACATAAGGCTTGGTCATAACGGCTCATCGAAATACCCAAACTTTTGTAATATTCCTCACATTCGCCAAGCGAAAAAGGTTCGAGATAAATTTGATGGGTAACACGATTGTAAAGTCCGCCGTAATTATTAATTAACTTATCTGAAATCCAAGTAGTTGCAGAGCCGCAAACAATCAGCATAAGATTATGACACCCGTCCGCAAAACCGTTCCAAAAATTTTCAAAAGCCGTTACAAAACCCGAACCTTTGGTATCAAGCCACGGCATTTCGTCAATAAAAATTACAATCCGCTTGTTTTCCTTATATTTTTTGATAAGTTTTTTCAATTCTTCAAAAGCCTCAAACCAATTTTGAGGTTCTCTGTCGTATTCCGCGCCGTAATTTTTCAGCGTATTACAAAATGCAATTAATTGACTTTCAGAAAGTTTATCCGTATTTAATTCTATCGGAGACAAAGCCGTATGATAAAAAACAAATTTACTTCTGAAATGCTCTCTGACCAAAAAAGTTTTTCCGATACGCCTTCTGCCGTAAACCACCACAAATTCTGATTTACCAGAATTATAAATATCGTCTAACTCATTGATTTGATGTTGTCTGCTAATTATTTTTACCATAACCTTCAACTAAAAAATCTGCCACGAAATTACAAAAATTATATTTCGTGGCAAAATTTTAGATAAAAAATCTGCCACGAAACAGGAAAAATTGATTTCGTGGCAGATTTTTTAGTTAATTTATTGTAAATCAGAGAATTTTACTCTGTCAAGTTTTTTACCGCTTTTTCAACCTTTTCAAACGCGAACTGTGAATAAACCGTGTTAAAAAGGTCTGAAATTTTGTCGTTGCAGAGGTTTCCAATACTGCCGATGTGCGTATGGTTCAAGGGTTTGTCCCAATGGAATTTACCTTCAAAAACCTGATGACCGACCTCTTTGTAAGCGTCTCTGAACGGCACGCCTTTTACAACCATCTCGTTAAGAGCCTCAACCGTGAAAATAGGCTGGTACATATCGTTTTTCAAAATGTCTTCTCTCGGCTGAATTTTCGGCAGAATAAACTCCATAAAATCCAAACACATCTGCATTCTTTCAAAAACCGGCAAGAAACTTTCTTTCAAAAGTTGTAAATCGCGAAAATAACCACAAGTTAAGTTTCCTGTTATGCGGTTAAGTTCAAACGGTAACACGCTGATTTTGTTGCAGTAACTGCGCATAAGTTCAAAAACGTCGGGGTTAGCCTTGTGCGGCATTATTGACGAGCCGGTCGTATATTCTTTCGGCAAAGAGATAAACTTAAAGTTTTGACTCATAAAAAGGCAACAATCAGCAGCAAATTTTGCCAAGGTTTGCGACAACTGTGCCAGCGCGCTTGCAACTACGGTTTCCACTTTTCCGCGTGTCATCTGGGCATAAACGGAGTTGTAGTCGGGAGAATCAAAGCCCAACAAATCGGAAGTCCGCTGACGGTCAATCGGGAAAGACGAGCCGTAACCTGCTGCGCTTCCGAGAGGATTTCTGTTGTTGATTTTCCATGCTGAAAGCAAAGTTTGAAGGTCGTCTGCAAGGCTTTCGGCGTAACAGCCGAAC
>JAEEXW010000205.1 GCA_016287995.1 Bacteroidales bacterium | reverse complement strand
GGTTATGGAACATACCATCAAAAAGAGCCTTTCAACACCTACTTTTCGCTTGACCATAATGAAATTGGTATTGAAAAAGTTCCAATTATGGTTCGATGGAATGATACGAAAACGGATTTTGCTTTATATACCATACCTCTGTCATTGGAGTATAACTTCATCACCGTTGCAGACATCCCCGACCAACCCTTCACTGGGGCAGAGATTGAACCTGAAATAACAATCAAAGACGGCGAGGCTACCCTCGTCAAAGGTACGGATTACACCGTTGAATATTCTGACAACACTAATACTGGTACAGCCACGGCAATAATCACCGGCAAAGGCAATTACAGCGGCGAAGTTGAAAAAACGTTTACTATCGTTGACAAAGTAACCGAATCAGGCGCACTGACAATCACCGAAAACCAAGACGGCAAAGCAGTTGCCTTCGACGGTAACTACACCGCAAACACCATTGCGTATTCCCTTGAAAATGACATCGAAAACGTCAATGTAACATTCAACCGGACATTTACAAACGGAGTAACCTCTACGATAGTTTTGCCTTTTGACATTGAGGCAGGCGGCTATTCGGGCGGCGACTTTTACGAGTTTACTGGTGTTGATGCAAAAAAATGGGAGGCAACAATGAGAAAAGTTACCTCTGTAAAAGCACACACTCCGTATCTTTTTGTGCCGAGCGGCAGTACGTTTACAATCACTCAAAAAGTAACATTGAAAGCGAACACACAAACATCTGTCAGCAAGACAATAAACGGTTGGACGTTCATCGGCGTTTATCAGAAAAAAGTATGGGGCGCAAATAATACCGGCAAAAATGATTATTGTTTTTCCGCTAAATCTTCGGGTTCGGAAATTAATGCCGGCGACTTTGTAAGAATCGGCAAAAACGTCACGGTAAAGGCTTTCCGCTGTTACCTCACTCAAGGCAACGGCACAAGCAAATCTGCGCCGGTACTGCCTGAAAGTATCAAGGTGCGCCTTATTGACGAGGTATCATCGGTAATCACTCCTGATCAACCTAATGACAACTCAGACGGCGACATTGAAACCCCTGTATCTGAAATTCTTCCGGGTAACAATGTTAAAGTTTGGTCATCAGACAAGACTATCGTAATAGAAGCCTCAGCCGGTCAGCGTTACCAAATCATTGACCTCAACGGCCGCACTCTTAAAAACTCTGTTACGGTTTCCGACCGCGAAGAAGTGGTTTTGAACCGCTCCGCACAGGGTGTACTTATTGTAAAAATTGCTAACAAATCATTTAAAATCTTATATTAAAATGGAAAATACACAAAAAGTAAAAAAGGTTTATGAGAAACCTGAAATAGAGGTTATTGACCTCCAAGAAATGCCTGTATTGCTCTCAGGCAGTTACACTGGTCCAACGTTGAACGACGGAGAAGCCGGTTAACGGATTAATCAATAAAGTAAAAAAGGCAGGGGAAAAATCCTCTGCCTTTTTTTTGCGTTCAACACAATTTCCCGTTTATTTTTTCTAAAAAAAGTTGTATTTTTGTGCGAAAATAAAATTGACTTAATGGAAAAATCTGACAGTTACATAACAATTACCGAAAGCGGCGGCGAGGCTATTTTCAAAGAAAAAGGTTCAAAATTTCTCTCTTTTGCTTTTCATATCGGAAGCGAAGACGAGGCTGACGAACTGCGCAAAAAGTTCAAGAAAAAATATTACGATGCCACTCATGTTGTTTATGCTTTTAGACTCGGTGCTCAGGGGGATAGATTCCGCGCTGCTGACGACGGTGAACCTTCCGGCTCTTCGGGGTTGCCGGTCTTAAACACAATAAAGTCAAAAAATATAACTGACGTTATTGTATTGGTTGTCAGATATTTCGGTGGGACAAAACTCGGTATTCCGGGTTTGATTGACGCTTATTCCTCGGCGGCAGCGTTAGCATTGGACAACGCCGAAAAAGAGGAGAGACTCGTAACTGAAACAATCCGAATAAAAACCTCTTACGCAAACATGAATTTCGTAATGAGAATCATAAAAGACAACGATTTGAAAATTTTGGAAACCTCCGGCGCTGAGTTTTTTGAAGTTACAGTCTCGGTCAGAAAAAATATCGTACAAAAAATAACGGATTTGTTTAATCAAAACGGGAAAATCACTTTATGAGTTTTTTTAAAGAACTTATTTCGCTTTCTGCAAAGACCGATGACGTTAAGACAAAATATAAAGCGTTGCTTTTTGTGATAATCTCAGCGGTTTTATATTTTTCGCTTTGTCAACCGCCTAATCTTAAAGCACATAAGCATTTTACGGTGTGTATTTTTCACAATTTGACGGGCTATCCGTGTCCCGCTTGTGGCAGTATTAGGGGCTTGAAATTGTTTTTCCATTTTGATTTTTTTCAAGCCATGATGATGAATCCTCTCTCGGTAATTGTCGGCAGTTTTTTGATTATCAGCCTTTTATGGGTAATTTACGATTTGATTTTCAAAAAGCAAACCTTTTACAAAACCGTTTATTTTATAAAAGTGCCGTGGTATGTGATTGTGTTTTTAGTGCTTTTGACTCTCGCAAACTGGTATTGGAATATAGAAAAAGGGTTATAAAAAAAAAACGGTTTGTCTCTTTCAATTTAGGAAACAAACCGATAAACCAATAAATGTAAACTCACTATTTTTTACATCTCAATTTTTGCAAACAAATCACCTAACAGAGGTAATTTTGCAAGTTTCTTTTTGCTGACGTTTATAAGTCCGATAATGAGAAGGATAAAACCGAACAAACTGAGCAAGCCAGCAAGTGTGCCGATGCCTCCGCCTACTGTTCTGAGTATAGAACTAAGTACACTGAAAATAAGAAGACCGAGACCTTGGCTCAAATGAAATTTGATGAACTCATCTCTGTTCTCTTTTTTTATAGTCAAGAGCGGAATCAATATCAAAATACCCAAATAACAAAAATATCCTTTTGTTTGATACGGAGAATCTACTACTTTAACTTCTTCCATAGTTAATGATTTTTTTTGATTAAACAATAATTATTTGTGAGTGCAAATAAAAAAACAAAAATCGAATTTTGCAAATTTTTTTATTGTTTTCTCTAAAAATTAATTATTTGTTAAGCCGTAGGCGGGTGGTAAAAAAAATTAAGCAAAACATAACATAATAATTTTTAAATATTTACTAACTTTGCCGCTTGAAAAAATATCAGAAAAAAATGCAACAGGACATCAGAAATATTGCGATTATCGCTCACGTTGACCACGGTAAGACCACTTTGGTTGACAGAATTTTGCACCAATCACATCTTTTTAGAGAGAATCAAGAGGTTCAGGATTTGATTCTTGACAACAACGACCTTGAAAGGGAACGCGGTATAACCATTCTTTCAAAAAACGTTTCCGTTAGATACAAAGGCGTGAAAATCAACATTATAGATACTCCCGGACACTCGGATTTCGGCGGTGAAGTAGAAAGAGTTTTAAACATGGCTGACGGCGTTATTCTTCTTGTTGACGCTTTTGAAGGTCCTATGCCTCAGACAAGATTCGTTCTTCAAAAGGCTATCGAATTAAAACTCAAACCGATAGTAGTTGTTAACAAGGTTGACAAACCGAATTGTACGCCGGAGCAGGTTTACGAGCAGGTTTTTGACCTTATGTTTTCTCTTGATGCTAATGAAGATCAGTTGGATTTCCCCGTTGCATACGGAAGTTCAAAGGCAGGTTGGATGGGACCAGATTGGAAAACTCCGACACAGGACGTTTCTTACCTTTTGGATTTGATTATCAAACACATACCTGCGCCGAAAGTTGTTGAAGGACCGCTTCAAATGCAAATCAGTTCCCTTGATTATTCGTCTTATCAAGGCCGAATTGCAATCGGAAGAATTTACAGGGGCTCTATTAAACCGGGTCAAACTGTTGCAGTTATGAAAGCCGACGGCAAAATCGAACGTTCAACCGTTAAAGAACTTTATACTTTTGAAGGTCTCGGAAAAGAAAAATCAAAACAAGAACTTTATTGCGGTGAGATTTGCGCTATTTTGGGTCTTGACAATTTTGATATTGGCGACACCGTTGCCGACCCCGAAAATCCCGAAGAATTAAAACGTATTCATGTTGACGAGCCTACGATGAGTATGCTTTTCACAATTAATAATTCACCGTTTTTCGGTAAAGAAGGTAAATTTGTAACATCAAGACACCTCCGTGAAAGACTTTTCAAAGAGACTGAAAAAAATCTCGCTTTAAGAATTGAAGAAACGGATTCGCCTGAAAAATTGCAGGTTTTTGGTCGTGGTATTCTTCACTTGGCTGTTTTGGTAGAGACAATGCGCCGCGAAGGTTACGAGTTGCAACTCGGGCAGCCAAAGGTTATTATAAAAGAAATTGACGGCGTAAAATACGAGCCGATAGAACTTTTGACGGTAGAAGTACCCGAAACATTTTCGTCTCGTGTTATTGACCTTGTTCAAAGGCGCAAAGGCGATATTTTGAACATCGAAACCAAAGACGACAGAGTTTTCTTGGAGTTCAACATTCCTTCTCGCGGAATTATCGGTTTAACAAATCCGATTTTGACGGCAACCGAAGGCGAAGCAATCATTTCGCACCGTTTCAAAGATTTTGAACCTTGGAGAGGCGAACTTTCACGCGAGAGAAACGGCTCGCTTATCGCAAAGGAAACCGGTACGGCTGTTCCGTATTCAATTAACAACCTTCAAAGCCGCGGTAAATTCTTTATTTCTCCGGGCGATGAGGTTTACTCTGGACAGATTATCGGTGAGACCACACGTCAGGACGACATCGTTGTCAACGTTACTGTTACAAAGAAACTTACGAACATGCGTGCTGCCGGCAGTGATGACAAAATCATCATTGAGCCCGCAACGGTTATGTCTTTGGAAGAAAACATGGAGTACATCAACGATGACGAATACGTTGAAGTAACGCCGAAATCAATTCGCCTTAGAAAAATAATTCTTGACGAAATCGAAAGAAAACGTGCTTCAAGGTCAGCAGAATAAAATTTTTTCAATAAAAAAATATAGCCCTTACAATTATTTTGTGAGGGCTATTTTTGTTTCTGTCTCTTTCAGCATTTCTTTTCTGAGTTCAGTTAGATAGCCTGAAAACGCCACAGTGTCAAAAGCGTATGTTTTGTTGAGTTCGTATTCGTTTTCGCTCCAAGTGTCAAGCGGCGACTCGTTGTGTTGAATTACCGCTTCAAGTTTGTCCAAAGCCTTGTAAAGTTTGGATTCGGCAGTTTGCTGAGCGTTCATTTCGTCATAAAGTGCGGCAAAATCTTTGGAAACTTTTTCCGGCAGCGATGAAACCCATTTCGACAAAAGCGAATCTTCCGTTTCCCTATCGGAGTCCGTTTTGACAAAAGTCGGAATGTCGCCCGTAAAACATTCTCCTAAATCATGAATAAGGCACATGTTAACGACTTTGTCGGTGTTAATCTCCGGAAATTCGTGCCGTAGCAACATTGCCATCAATGAAATCCGCCAACTATGTTCCGCAACGCTTTCTATTCTCCGTTTTGACGTGGTGCAATGACGCGGCGTATCTTTCAACCGCTCAGCCACGTGTATGATTTCTAAAAATTCTTTTGGTGTCATTTAATCTTCTTTTTTAAAAAAACAAAGGTAAGAAATTTTTGTGAAAAAATTATAAAAAAGCCGTGCAGTAAAAAAATAATTACTATTTTTGGACAACAATAATTATAAAAATATTTTGTTATGGAAACTGTATTTTCAATTATAATGGCGGCAATGGGTTTTTCGTTGCTGCTATACGCCGGAATTGCGTATTTGTCCGGCGACCCGATAATTTTGTTTCAGGATACGTATTCTTTTCCGAAAGATGAAAAAAAGAGGAAAGAATACGTCCGCAAAAAGTTTGTAAAAATTATCGCGTTAGTTGCTTTGTCATTTTTGGCAAGTTCGC
>JAEEXW010000204.1 GCA_016287995.1 Bacteroidales bacterium | reverse complement strand
TGTCGGCAGAATGTTCAAAAGCAAATCGTCTGCCTTGTTTCTCTCGATTTCAATCGTGCGGTTTTGTTCAAGGATTTCAGAACGTTGTTTTTCGAGTTGCTGATTTGCCTCTTGAAGACTCTGCATAAGTTTTTGCGTTTCTTCGCTGTGTTTTAGTAATGTAAACTCAACACTTTTCTGCGCCGAAACGTCTGTTTCGATAGCAATGATTTTTTCTATCCTTTCACCGTCAAATATCGGAGTCAGAGTAGTTTGAATCCATTTTACTGCGCCATATTTTACACGACATTTTGTTGTGTAATTAACTGATTTCTTGCGTTCTAACAGTTTTTCCACATAATTCAAAACATCCGGATTGTAACTAAAATCCGATATGCTTTCGCCATATTTTCTTACAAACTCCTCAAAAGTGTAACCGTACATTTTGTGAAATCCCTCGTTAGCCCACTCCGCAACGCCGTCAGGAGAAAACAAAATCACCGAATTATCGGTCTGCTTAACAATCAACGAAAGTTTGTTGAGGTCGTATATCTGGGATTCAATCATGCGGTTTTTGTTTTGAAGTTCGAGCATTGCCTCGCGCAACATCAAAGCGGATTTTACCCTTGCCTTAAATTCTATTTCTTCAATAGGTTTTCTAATGTAATCCGACGCCCCGTTGTCAAGAGCGAGATTGATGATTTGACTGTTAAACTCCTTGGTCAAAACCACAACAGGAACAATTCTGTAAAAAGATTTTATTTTTTTCAACTGCTCAATTCCCTTGCCGTCCGAAATGCTTACCGACAAAAGAACCAAATCAAACTGGTGTATTTGCAACATTTTCCAAATCGGCTCCACGCTTTGAGTTACATAAACAGAATAAACGACCGAGACATCGCTGCAAAGAATTTGCGACATCTCGTTACAACAAATGTTGTCCTCGTCCGCTATCAAAATATTGTAAGCCAATACGTTGCAAAGTTTTAGACGGTTACACCCGAATTAAAAAATAAAATTGTTCAAAAGTAATAAATTCTTTTTAAAAAAACAAGAATTTTTCGTCAATAAATTTCTTGCTGCTGACATTTTATTTTTCTATTTTTACGGCAAATTTTTTACTCAAAAACATGGACGAAAAATATATTAAACTCATAGCCGCAAAACTTGGCATCAGAGACATTCAAGTCAAAAATACTGCATTTTTGTTTTCACAAGGAGCAACAGTGCCTTTTATAAGCCGTTACCGTAAAGAACAAACCGGAACGCTTAACGAAGTGCAGGTTAGTCAGATAAAAGAAGAACTCAAAAAATACGAAGAACTCGAAAAACGTAAAACAGCGATTTTGGAATCAATCGAGGGTCAAGGAAAATTGACAGACGAATTGAAGAAAAAAATCGACGAAGTTCTTTCGATGACCGACCTCGAAGACCTCTATCTTCCATACAAACAAAAGAAAAAGACCCGCGCAACAGTGGCAAAAGAAAAAGGTCTCGAACCGCTTGCAACGCAAATTCTTTTGCAGCAAAATGCTGATTGTGAGGCGTTAGCAGAGAAATTTTTGAACGACAAAGTAGAGAACATAGAAGAGGCTTTGCAAGGTGCTCGCGACATTATCGCCGAACATATCAACGAAAATGTTGAAACCCGTAACCGTATGCGAAATCTTTACAGCCGTGAAGCGGTGATTTTCTCTAAGTTGGTGAAAGACAAAGAAGAAGAGGCTCAAAAATTCAAAGATTATTTTGACTATTCTGAACGCCTTTCACGCATTCCCTCGCACCGTCTTATGGCGATGATGAGAGGCGAGAACGAAGGCTTTTTGAAAATCACGATAAAACCCGAAGACGAAAATGCACTCAATATCCTTGAACGTCAGTTTGTTAAAGGCAAAGGCGAAGGCGCAAAACAGATAAAACTTGCTGCCGAGGATTGTTACAAAAGACTTTTGCAACCGTCGATGGAAACCGAATTTGCAAACCTTTCAAAAGAAAAAGCCGACGAAGAGGCGATAAAAGTTTTTACGGAGAATCTTCGTAACTTATTGTTACAAAGTCCGTTAGGAAAGAAAAGAATTTTGGCACTCGACCCCGGATTCCGCACCGGCTGCAAACTTGTCTGTCTTGACGAGCAAGGCAACCTTTTGCACAACGAGGCAATTTTTCCGCACTCGGGCATGAAAGAGGCTTTTGCGGCAATGAGCAAGGTTACGACCCTTGTTGAGCAATACAAAATCGACTGTATCGCTATCGGTAACGGCACGGCAAGCCGCGAGACAGAACGCTTTATTAAAAAAGTGAGGTTCGACCGCGACATTCAGGTTTATATCGTCTCTGAATCGGGCGCGTCAATTTATTCGGCCTCGGAAGTTGCCCGCGAAGAGTTCCCCGAATACGACGTTACGGTAAGAGGTGCGGTTTCAATCGGACGGCGACTACTTGACCCGCTTGCAGAACTTGTTAAAATAGACCCGAAATCCATCGGTGTCGGACAATATCAGCACGATGTCAACCAAACAAAATTAAAGGAAAGTCTTGATGATGTGGTAGTTAGTTGTGTCAATCAAGTGGGCGTTAATGTTAATACGGCCTCAAAACATCTTTTGATGTACGTTTCGGGATTAGGTCCTACTTTGGCGCAAAACATTGTTAATTACAGAAAAGAACACGGACCTTTCGGCACACGAACCGAACTCAAAAAAGTGCCGCGAATGGGCGAAAAAGCCTTTGAACAATGCGCAGGATTTTTAAGGATTGAAGGCGCAGAAAATCCGCTTGACAATTCAGCCGTTCACCCCGAAAAATATTACATCGTTAGTAAAATGGCAAAGGATTTGGGCTGCGGCGTTAAAGATTTGATTTCGGATGCTGAAACCCGCAAAAAAATCGACATCAAAAAATACGTTGACGACAAGACCGGACTGCCAACTTTAACTGACATTATGGCAGAATTAGAAAAGCCCGGAAGAGACCCGCGCGGAGAGTTCAAAGTGCCTGAATTTGAGCAAAATGTGGAGAAGATCACGGATTTGAAAGAGGGCATGGAACTCAACGGCATCGTTACAAACGTTACTAATTTTGGTGCGTTTGTGGACTTAGGCGTTCATGTGAGCGGACTGATTCATATTTCGCAGTTCGGCGGCACAAAACGCAACCCCGTAAATCCCGCTAACATCTTGAAAATCAACCAGCCTGTAAGGGTCAAAGTTTTGACGGTGGACGTTGATAGAAACCGTATAGGATTAGGATTAGTAAAATAAAAAAGAAAATGTCGAAAAATTGAAATAACTCTATCATGAACAATACTATAAATATATCAAAAAAAAGTCTGTGGGCATTGTTATGTTCTCTGAGTTTGCCTGACAAGCGTTGGATTGCCGAGCATTTGATTGCGCAAATCAAAAAAGCAGATAAAAAAACAGAAAAATCCTTCAAAGAATTACAGACTAATACATCACAAAATACTGATTATAAGTCATTTTATGATGAAATGTTTGAAAAATTCAGCGGGGATTACTGCGGCGACGGCGATGCTTTAACTATCGCAGAAGAACTAAGAAATGGCAGAGTTAATACAAGGACTGTTGAAACTTGGTAAAATTATGTTGACACATGGAATATATCTTTTAGACACGGATACTTGTATTGCTCTGATAAAAAAACATCCCAATGTACGCAAACATATTAGCAATATCAACCCGTTAGATTGCAAAATATCCGAAATTACGCACGCCGAATTACTGTTCGGCGCGGTAAAATCAGGTCAAGAACGCCATTTTAACGATGTAATATATGTTACAACTATGTTTGAAGAGTTCCGCATCGGGAGTTGTTTACGCAAATATGCCGATATAAGATGGCTTTTAGAATCACAAGGACAAAGAATTGACAGTCTCGATTTATTGATTGCAGCAACGGCTTTGCATTACAACTTAATTCTTGTAACCGGCAACGAAAAGCATTTCAACAGAATCACGAATCTAAAAATAGAAAATTGGATAAAAAATTAAAAAATCATGAAAGTAATTTATGAAGACAATCATATTATAATAGTCTCGAAGACGGTTAACGAAATCGTTCAGGGCGACAAAACCGGCGACGAAACTCTCACAGACAAGGTTAAAAAGTACATAAAAGAAAAGTACTCAAAACCCGGTGAAGTTTTCTTAGGACTCACGCACCGTCTTGACCGCCCGACCTCAGGAGTTGTGATTTTCGCAAAAACAAGCAAGGCTCTCAGCCGTTTAAATGCAATGTTTCGCGACGGAGAAATCCACAAAACCTATTGGGCGATAACTTCAAACCGACCTAACGAAGACGAGGGAACTCTCGAGGATTTCTTAAAGAAAAACGAAAAATTAAACAAAAGTTTTATCGCTAAGGCATCGGACAAAGAGGCAAAAAAAGCAATTTTGAATTACAAAATTATCTCTGTTTCCGACCGTTACTATCTTTGGGAAATCAATCTCTTGACAGGTCGTCATCACCAGATACGCTGTCAGTTAGCAAATATAGGCTGCCCCGTAAAAGGCGATTTGAAATACGGTTATCCGCGTTCTAATCCCGACGGTGGACTTTCGCTTCACGCCCGAAAAGTGGAATTTATTCACCCCGTCAGCAAAAAGGAAATCTCTGTAACAGCAGAGGTTCCCGAAGGCGACAAACTTTGGGAATTTTTTCAAGACAGCGTTACAAAGGATTAAACCCTAAAACCAGCAACCAAAATATCGTCAACCTGTTTTTTGGAACCTTTCCACTCGTCAAAAAACTTTTCCAAAATTACTCCTTGCTCTGTCATCGGAAGTTGGTGATTATCAAGGAGTAATTTTTTGTATATGCTTTGACGAAGTTTCGCATTGTCTTTCTCGCTAAACTGCGAACAAAAGCCGTCAGATGACAAATAAATACAATCACCTTTTTGAAGTTGAATCTTCGTTGACTCAAAAGGCTGCTCGTGAATATAAATACCTATCGGATTTTTGGTCGGTTTCAAAGAATATAACTCGTTATTCCTGATATAATTAAGCGGAATATACGCGCCGGAATAGTCAAGTTCCATAGTCTGACGGTTGATAACCATCAACGCCATATCCATACCATCTTTTTGAGTATTTTCAATCGTTTTTTGCTTCAACAGCATTTTAACTTTTGCCCTGAGGTTTTCCAAAATTTTGCCTGCCTCAAATTCGCCCCTAACCGCAATATCATGCAGTGCTGATGCACCAAGCATACTCATAAACGCACCCGGAACACCGTGTCCCGTACAATCTGCAACCACAACTATTTCGTAATCAAGGGTTTCGTAACACCAATAAAAATCACCGCTAACAACGTCTCTCGGCTTATAAAGCACAAACCTATCCGAAAAACAATTTCCGAAAACCGTCTGCTCCGGCAAAACCGCCTGCTGAATTTTTTGAGCATACAAAATACTATCTGAAATCTGTTTCTGCTGCTTGTGCAAAGTCGCATTCAAACGCTTAACTTTCTTATTGTTATGAATTAAAATTATAACCATCGCAACACCCATCAGAAGAATTAGACCCAAAAAGAAAATCATATTTTCCTGAATGGCAATTTTCAAACTTTTTTCAGAGTTTTCTTTATTAAGATTGTCAATTGTGCGCTGTTTTCTGTACTGTTCAGCGGAAAATTTTATGTTAAAAATCTTCTCCGTCAATTTAGTACCAAATGCACTATCGTTGTAATTGATTTGTTCAAGATACGTTGCAGCGGCGTTTTCAAATTCGCCTTGCGCAAGATAAACGCCCGAAATAGCATTGTAAGCGTTCTTTATGCTGATTTGACAACCCTCAAATTTTGCACTTTCAAGACTAAGTTTGCCGTAATAAAGCGCAGAATCATACTCCTGAACGTTAAGATAAATATTGGAAAGGTTGGCGTAAATACTTGCAAAAAGGTCAAAATCTGTCCTGACAGTCTCGTCGTTAAGACACATATAATAA
>JAEEXW010000203.1 GCA_016287995.1 Bacteroidales bacterium | reverse complement strand
AAATGCAAGCAACAATCGGCAAGGCTTTCGGCGTTGATGCCGTTAATATCGTATGAATATTGAAAATGTGGTTTCATGTGGCAAAGGTAACAAAAATCTTCTTTTTGTGCAAATTTTCGCGCCAAATGTGAAACTATTTTTCGATAAAAAACACATACTTTTGCAATATCGAAACAAACAAAAAAATGAACGATATGCAGACCATAAAACTCAACAACGGCGTAGAGATGCCGCAGATGGGCTACGGAGTTTACCAAGTAAGCCCCCAAGAATGTGAAAGATGCGTTACAGACGCGCTTTCGGTAGGTTACAGAATGATTGACACCGCGCAGGCGTACCAAAACGAGGAGGGCGTGGGCAACGCCGTGGCCAAATGCGGAATCAGCCGCGAAGACATTTTCATTGTGTCCAAAATCTGGATTTCAAATTTTGGTTACGAGCGCGCAAAAAAGAGCATCGACGAGAGCCTCCGCCGCCTCCGCTCCAACTACATCGACCTCATGCTCCTTCATCAGCCTTTCGGCGACCGCTACGGCGCATACCGTGCTTTGGAGGAGGCTTACAAAGAGGGCAAGGTGAGGGCAATCGGCGTATCTAATTTCTATCCCGACCATTTCATCGACCTCTGCGCCAATGTGGACGTTGTGCCGGCTGTCAACCAAATCGAAACCCACGTGTTCCAGCAGCAAATCGAGAGCCGCAAGTACATGGACGAACTCGGCATCGCACACATGTCGTGGGGACCGCTGGCAGAGGGCAGAAACGGTTTCTTCACCAACGAAACGCTCATCAATATCGGCAAAAAATATGGCAAGACAGGCCCGCAAGTTGCGCTCCGCTATCTCCTCGACCGTGGAGTAATCATCATTCCAAAATCGAGCCGCAAGGAGCGCATGGCAGAAAACTTCAACATCTTCGATTTCAAACTCTCTCAGGACGATATGGACGCAATCCTCAAACTCGACACCGGAAAGAGTGTATTTTTCGACCACCACGACCCGGAGATTGTCAAGTGGTTTGTGGGGATGATGAAGAAGTAAGTAACTATGTGTGTCTGTCAACTGACGTAAGAAGTTGACCTCTACCGCGACGGTTATTTCTGCAAAAATTCAGAAATTCTACACCGAAAAATTGTAACAATATGACTGCCAAATCTTTAATTCCAATCCTTGCCGCCGCTGTGATGTTGTCGTCGTGCGGCAATAGCCCTCAGCAATGCGCAAGCACGCAGAATGGCATCGTAATCGAAAAACAGAGGCTTTTGTCGCTAAGTTTCAGCATGCCAAGTACCGTGAAAATGGCTCTGGCTGAATTATCGAAATTTTCGACAAAAAATTTTGATATTTCTTTGAAATTTTTTGTAATTTTATCCGGCAGCATGATTTTTTTTGACACTTAAATATACTGATTTTCAGTGTATTTACAAAATTTTTGCTGCCTTTTTTTATTGATTTTTAATCACTTAAATCACTTGCGAAAGTTTAGTATATTATGAAAAAACTCTTATTCTTTGCATTATTAATGCTGCTTTCTGCCCAAATATTCGGACAGGAATTTGCCTTCGGCGTGACAAAGAATGACAAAGGCGAAATCCTTGCCGGAGCAACCGTAACAGAAAAAGGCACAAACAATTCCACGCTGACCAACACTGACGGCACATTCAAACTAAAAATGACATCTTCCAAGGAGATTGTAGTTTCAATGGCGGGTTATGAAAAAACGACAGTAAAAGTAAACCCCGACGGCAGTGTTCCGGATATAATTTTGGAAAAAGCAATGCCGCGTGTTGCCTTCGGCGTAAAAGCGGGGGCAGAGTACTGCATAACCGCGTTTGAGTCTGACATAGAAGACAACTACTCATATTTCTCCCGCACAACAGACGTAGATTTCCAAAACACCGTAGGCGTCAATGCCGGATTATATATGGATTTGAACTTTGGAAGAACTTTTTCATTTGAACTTGGACTTCAATTATACAAAAAAACTTTGGAAGCAGACTCTATCAAACTCCAATGTTATGATTTGAATATTCCTATTGCCGTATGCAAATGGCGTATGGGCAAAAGGAAACATTATTTTATGACATGGGGACCCTCATTAGATGTGTTGTTTTTTGAGTCTGAGAACGAGGCTGATATAATGAATGAAATGACAAAAACGCAGGTAGGTGTCTCTCTATATTACTCAACAGGATATGAATTCAAATCAGGCTTTGGTTTTAGATTAAACGCAAGAGGTGGTGTTTCTTCTGATGACATATTACACTATTCATTCGGCGGCGCATTAACGTACAGATTTTAAAATAAATCATCCGAACCTCAGCACGAAAGTTGTTTTTTCGTTGTCGCTTTGAAGAAGGTCTATTGTACCGTTGTGAAGCCGCATAATCTGCCGCGAAAGGCTCAGCCCGATTCCTGAACCGCCTGATTTTGTGGTGTAAAACGGTACAAAAATCTGTTCTGAATTTTCGTGGCTGACCGGCAGTCCGTCATCACTGACAAAAACCGAAACCCCGCCCGAAGGCGCAGCCTCTGCCGAAATTTCAATGTTTTTCGACTGCGCCTGAACAGCGTTCTTTATCAGATTTATAAAAATCTGCGAAATCTGCCCCTCGTCAGCATAAATCATAATATCGTTGTAAAGACCTTTCAACGTGCATTTTACGCCGGAGTCTTCCAGATATTTGAGATTCAGGGAGACGGCTTTTTCAACGATTCCGGCTATCGGAACGGGACGTTTTGCGGGCTTTGAAATTTTTGAAAGGCTGCGGTAAGAGTTTACAAAATTTATAAGAGAGTTTGACGAGGCGGCGATAGTTTCAAGACCGGCTTTCTTATCAAGAGAATCGTCCTGCGCAAGTGCCTCGCTGAGAGCGGCAATAGGCGTGGTGGTGATTTTCTTTCCCATTAATTTTCATTCATAAAACCACACAAAATTTGTCAGACTAAATACAAATCAGTGTTTTTTTTGCCGATTTTCAAAAAAAATCCTTACATTTGCATTGTCAAAAACTTCTGAAAATTTTTCAAATGAAAAGTAAGGTTAAAATATTACCGTTTTTTGTCATGCTACTAACATTAAGTGCGTGTACAATCCCTATTGCCACCATCGCAAAACACGGCGAATGGTATGACGGCAAACAAGTTACGGTAAAAGGAAAGGTCGTAAACACACTACATTTGGAAGATTTGAATTTTTTTGTCCTGAAAAAAGGCGGAAACTATCTCAACGTAAAAACCAACGACTTTCTGCCCGCAATCAACGACAACGTAAAAGTCAAAGGCAAGGTTATCAACAAGTTTTATTACCAAAGGGACACGATTCTTATTATCGAAGAAACCGTTAAACCCGGCAAAAAAACCAATTTCAACAAGGCTGTCAACTGATTTTTGAGCAACAAAAAATGAAAATTTTACCGCTTTTGATATTGTTTATCGGCTTTTGTAACGCCACTTTCGGACAAAAAATCGAAGTCTTGTCCGTTAACGACGGCTCTTACCCCGAAATCATGGTAAGGGTAAAACTTTATAACGCCGCCGGAGACACGTTTTCGATTTCAGAACAGAATATAGCGACTGACTGCCGCGCCGAAGAAACCGTCAACCCGTTAAGCGGAGAAAGAATGTTCGTTTTTTTGGTGGAAAACTCGCATTTTTTTTACCAGCACAAAACCTTCAACGAACTAAAAAAAACACTTTCAGAATTAGGTCGTATTCTGCCCGAAAATTCCAATATGAATATTTTGTATTTCGGACAGCCGGGAAAAACGGTTAAATATTTAAGTGCGGCTCAAACAACTGATTTTTCGCTTCTTAACAGCAACATCGAAGACTATTTCACCCCGCAAAAAGACTCCTCGTTTATCGAAAACAGGGTATATCAGGCAATAGAAGAGGCGGTAAAATACACGGCTAAAAATTCCCAAAACAATGCTGTAATTCTCACTGTCATCACCCGCGCCCTCAACCTCTCGCAAGTAAAGAGTTTCAGCAAAGGCTTTCAAGAAACTCTGAAAAATTCCGGCATTTATTTAAACGTCATAATGTACGATTCTGAGTCTTACAACGCAAAACACGAACTCGAACATTTAACAGCAATAACGGGCGGCAACTGTTGTTTTTTCAACGACAAAGACCTCGAAGCAAAACTTGCACAGGTTATAGAAAAATCCGCAAAAGTAAAAGCAAAATTTCCTTTCAAGGAATATTCACTAAAATTTACCGCAAAACAAAAAGGCGTATCTAACAGTTTTATAATCAAATACGGGTCTTTACAGGCTCTTTGCGAATATTCCAACCCGAATACAAACGTAATTTGGAGAATGTATCCCATTACAGTTGCAGTTGTAGTTTCTCTGATTTTGATTCTAACGGCATCGGTTATGTATTACAAAACCCGTCACAAAATTATCCGAAGAATTGACGCTTCAACGCAGACACATATCAAGGCTATTCAAAAGGAAAACAAAGCCCTAAAACGCGAACTCGAAAAATACCGCAAACAACCGGTCAGCGTACTAAAAAACTTTGAAAAATTCGACATCGAACAAAACCTCGTCGGTCCGGGAAAAATAATTCCAAGACTTCTTGTGCAGGACGGCGACAAAAAAATGGTTTTCGAGTTGAGTAAAATGATTATCACAATCGGCAGAAAAGAAACAAACGATATAGTAATCGAAAACAGGACGGTATCTTCCAACCATGCCGCACTTAGTTTTGAAGGCGGATTGTTTTACATAACCGACAACAATTCCACTAACGGAACTTTTATCAACGACATGAGGATTACAAAAGGTAAAATCTGCCCCGACGACATTGTAAGAATAGGCGCGGTGTTCGCCAAAATAAACTACTGAAAAATGGAAAACTTAAAAACAAGGGAACTCGCCAATTTTCACTATATAAGTCTCACTGACAAAGGCAACGTCAGGGAGAACAACGAAGACTATCTCGGATATTTCGATACCGTCAACGGACACGTATTTGTGGTCTGCGACGGCTGCGGCGGTCTGCCCTGCGGCGAAAAAGCGTCAAGAACGGCGGTAAACTCGTTTAAGTTTTTCTTTTCAAATTTTTATTACAAAGACCCTTTTCAGGCGATAAACGATGCCGTTGACTACGCTCAAAACCGCATTCTCGAAGAAGAAAAACACGACCCGGAGACTTCCGGCATGGCAACGACGATGGTTTTGGTGCTGATCCGCTACAACAAAGCCTATTACGCCCACATCGGCGACTCGCGGATTTATTACTTTTCAAAACGGTCGCTCCAAAGGCTCACAAAAGACGACAGTTACGTCCAAATGCTTGTTGACGAGGGCGAAATCTCTCCCGAAGAGGCTGAAAGACACCCGCGCAAAAACGAACTCACAAGAGTTATGGGCATGCGTCCGCCCTGCAAAGCGCACGTCTGCACCGCGGCGTTGGAACCCGGAAAAGGCGATTTGCTGCTGCTGTGCACCGACGGACTTTACAACATGGTGAAAGAGAGCGAAATAAAAGCCGCCCTCGCCCACCGCGGCTACATCGAAGACAAAGGCATGGAACTCGTCAACACCGCCAAAAAGAACGGCGGCTACGACAACATCACGCTCCAAATCATCAAGTTCTACAACGTCAGCGAAGAAAAAACCGCCCAGACGCCAATCATAAACCCGAAAAAGAAAAGCACCCTTTTGGCGGGCGTCGCAGTAATTCTGTTTTTGATTGCGGGAATAATCCTCGCGTTAAGATACGGCAGAGACCACAAACCGGACTCGGCACCTGAAAGCAGAAATTTTTACGCGGAGTTCGACACCGACACGCTTTCAGACACGGATTCCGTTATCCGCGCATTTGAAGCCGACCCCGAAAAGGCGGTGTTCTCAGAAGAAGACGGCAGGCATATTATTAAACTGCCTGTAAAGAAATTTTAACAGTAAGATATTACGAAAATGTCTACACTTTGTCGGA
>JAEEXW010000202.1 GCA_016287995.1 Bacteroidales bacterium | reverse complement strand
GTTTCAAACACTCTTACGGTAACAGCCGCAAACGCTTCAAAAACAGGTACTTGCACCGGAGTTTCAAATTCGGGACTTTATGCGTCAAGAACAACTGAAAGTTTTGATTTTTCACCGCAAAACACTGAAAAACAAGAAGTTAACATAACATTCAACAAAAACTCCGCCTCCGCCGAAGGTTATCTCGATTACATAATCCTAAACACAACCGAGCCGCTGACGTACAAAGGAAAACAAATGATTTTTTCAAAGTATTTTTCGTCTGGGACTACGGCAGAAATCTTAACCGACGGCGTAAATCTCTGGAACATAACCGATTACCTCTCTCCTATTTCCGGCAAAACGGTTGACTTAAAGGAAGGAAAAAATGACTTCATCGCTTTTAATTTGTCTGACGCCTTTGAAATTGAGAATTTTAAAAAAATAGAAAATCAAAATCTTCACGGATTACAAACACCTGAATATCTGATAATTACGCCTGAAATTTTTCAGCCTTACGCCGAAAAGTTAAAACAGATACATTCGGATTTGAAAACCGAAGTAGTTGCGGCGGAAAAAATTTACAACGAATTTTCTTCCGGAAAAACCGACGTTTCGGCACTGAGAGATTTTATAAGGTTTCTTTACCAAAAACAAAGCGGAGTTTTGAAATACGTTTTGCTTTTCGGGGACGGCAGCGTTGACAACAAAACAAAATCTAAAAACAACACCAACCTGCTTCCCTCCTATCAGTCGCCTAACTCTCTGAATGAAAGTAATTTAGACAGTTTTGTTTCTGACGATTTTTTCGGCTTTTTAGACGATGACGAAGGCGAATATTACGGCAGTCTCGACGTCGGAATCGGACGTCTGCCTGTTAACTCCACAAAAGAGGCTGAAACTCTCGTCAACAAGATAACCAATTATGTATCAACAGATTATGCACGTGATTGGAAACGCACATTATGCTTTATAGCCGACGACGAAGACAACAATCTCCACATCTCGCAAGCCGACTATATCGCTGAAAACACGGAACTAACTCTCGGAGAAAAAAACATCAAAAAAATTTACATAGATTCTTACAAACAGGTTTCTTCGGCAGCGGGCAACACCTACCCGGAAGCGCATGAAGAAATCGTTAACACTTTTAGCAACGGCGCGGCAGTGATAAATTACACGGGACACGGCGGAATGAATTTTTTTGCCGACGAAAGAATTTTAACAAACGCCGACATCAAAGCCCTGAAAAACAAAAACCGTTTGCCGCTCTTCATCACGGCGTCGTGCAACATCGGACATTTTGACTATTACGACCGGCTTTCAGACAAGTCAGCAGACTCGCCTGCTGAAAACTGTCTGAAAAATCCCGATGGCGGAGCAATCGCAATGTTCACGACTACAAGAAACGTTTTGGCAAACGAAAATTTTGAACTGAACAAAAACATCTTCAAACATCTTTTTAATAAAGAAAACCGTTTAGGCGATGTTATCCGCAAGGCAAAAAATGAAACCAACGACAACAACATGCTGAATTTCACGCTGTTAGGCGACCCGGCATTAAAACTCGAATCCCCTGAACACGAAATAAAAATAAAACAAATCAACGGCGTTGAGATTTCAAAATTCACTGACACTATCAAGGCACTCGGCAAATATGAAATTCTCGCGGAGATATTGGACGGGGAAAATTTTTCGGGTACGGCATACGTTTCCGTCTTCGACAAGCCGCAAAAAATCACAACCCTCAACAATGACGGAAACGGAGCGTTTGATTATCAAGAATACAGGACAAAAATTTTTGAAGGCGTCTCCACAGTACAAAACGGCGTTTTCAGTTTCAAATTTCTTGTCCCGAAAGATATTGATTACAGTTTCGCAGCAGGTAAAGTCAGTTTATACGCTGAAAACAAAGAAGTTACCGCAGAAGGTTATTCCAAGGAACTGATAGTCGGGGGAAGCGCGGACAACGCTGACGACGACAAAAACGGTCCGGAAATACGGCTAAGTTTAGATAAGAATTACACACTTTTTGCCGAACTCTCCGACTCCTCCGGAATCAACGTTACAAAAAAATACAGCGGACACGACATAATTTTGACCATTGACGACAAAGACTCGTTAACTTATTCGTTAACAGACTATTACAAACCAGAAAAAAACTCTTACACGTCCGGAAAATTGGAATATTCATTAAAAAAATTAAGTCAGGGAAACCATACTTTGAAACTCAAAGCATGGGACAACTTCAATAATTCAAGCGAAGAAAAACTCGACTTTTTTGTTGACGAAAACGAGGGACTAAAAATCTCACACCTATTGAACTATCCCAACCCATTTACAGACCAAACAAAATTCTATTTCGAACATAACTGCCCGCCGCAAAGCGTTATAGATTACGAACTTACAATTTTTACGGTTTCCGGCAAAATTGTAAAGGTCTTAACAGGAAATTTTTTTGCTGCGGAGTCCCTGTCAGAGCCTATAATTTGGGACGGCAGAGACAAGAACAACAATCAAATAGCAAGAGGCGTATATTTTTACCGTCTTAAAATCAAAAATTCAGACGGTAAAAAAGCAAGTAAATACGAAAAACTTTTATACTTAAAATAAAAAAAACATGGATAAAATTCTTTTTGTCTGTCTCGGAAATATATGTAGAAGCCCTATGGCTGAGACAGTTATGAAAAAAATAGTAGAAACTGAAAAAGAAAATTTCGAGATTGACTCCTGCGGTCTGATTTCGTATCACCAAGGCGAAATGCCTGATTCAAGAATGATTTCCGCCGCCATGAAAAGCGGTTACAGACTCTCGCACAGAGCAAGAAAAATCACTGACAATGATTTCAGTTATTACGACCTTATCATCGGAATGGACAAAAGCAACGTTGAAAAACTAAGACAACTTGCCGGAAAAAACCGTCAAAAAATCCGTTTGGTAAGCGAATTTTTTGACGGTTCAACAGGATACGACTGCGTTCCCGATCCGTATTACGGAAGTACAGAGGATTTTTTCACGGTGATAAAACTCCTTGAAAACGCTTGCGGTAATCTGTATAAATATCTAAAAAACAACGAATTATGACACGGCAATATATCTGCCGTTAACATAATTCGTGCGGAAAACCTTAATTACGTTTGTTACCGCCGAGAGTGCCGTCATAAGTTTGTTGAGTTGTGCGGTGTTGTGAATGTAAACCAAAAGACAACCGTCAAAAAGCCGGTCATTCTCATTAATGTTGAAACTCTTAATATTCACGTGCTCCCTTGCAACAATATCTCCTACGTCCCGGATAAGTCCGAGACGGTTGGAGCCGTGAAGTTTTACATACGCGAGCGCGTTGTCGATACTGTCGTCCCAAATCACGTTTGTAATCTCCTTGCCCCGCGTAGCAAGCCGCTCCTTGGTAAACGAACATTCCTTTCTGTGGACGTAGAGCACGCCGTCATCGCCGACATACGCAAAAGCCTCGTCGCCCGGAATCGGACGGCAACAATTCGGCAGCATATAATGCAAACCTTTGGTAAGTTTGTACGGCTTTTTGTAATCAATGTCAACGACGGGAGAATCAACAGGCTGTTCAGGTAAATCAAAATCCAAATCCCATTTATTGGAAGAAATTTTCAGTTTTTTTGCATTTTCCAAAAGGTCTTTCACATTGCCCTGGGCTATATCCCTGAAAAAAACCTCACTGCTCGGTGCTTTATAAAACGCAAGCAACAGTCCCAAAAATTTAGGCGTCGGAATAATGTGGTTTTCGCACATCAGACGGTTGAACTCCATTTCGCCGCGGTCTTTGTCATAGTCGATGGTACACTGGTGAGACCTCAGATATTTTGAAAGTGCCTCTTTGGAATGGTCGCTTTTAAGATACTTCATCCAACTGTTGTCCGGCTTTACGGAAGGCGAAGTAATAACTTGCACCTTGTCGGTGGATTTCAAAATGTAATCCTTGTAGACAATGTTGGAGCCGACCTGAGCCGCCACAAAATGGTTGCCCAAACTCGTATGAATGGAATATGCGTAATCCAAAACGGTTGAACCCTCAGGCAGTTCCACAATTTTGCCGTCAGGAGAATAAACATAAATAGAAGAAACATGATGCTCCACCAAAGTTCTGAAAACCCGGATTATCGTATCGGTATCATCATTGGAGTTGAAACTGCCCATCTTTTTCTGCAAGACTTTCAAACCCGTTCTTTCCGGATTGTTAGGATAATAACCCTTATGAGCCGCTAAATCGTTTTCTGCCGTAAGAATTTGAATTTCAACCCAACTGCCCTGATACAAAACTGTGAAAACCAATGCCTTAAAACCGTTGTCTTTGGGTTTGTTTATATAATCGCGATGAGAATTTTCTTTTTGAGTGTATTTATTTATTATAGCGGCGTACAAATTGAAATGTTTTAAATAAATGCTTTGCTCGTCTTCCCCCGGTTCTTTGTCAATAATAATTCTAACAGTTTGAAAGTTGTCTATATCCTCAAAAGCCATCGCATCGTTTTGCATCATCTGGTAAATGTTGAAGTAGGATTTTTTCACGACCGCAAGTCTGCAAGTAACTCCTGTTGTCACCAAAACCCGCATCAGCGAAAGTTTAAAATCGGAAAGTAGTTTGTTTCTTGTCGGGGCTGTCTCCTTTACCAAAGTATCAATTTTTTCATATTTGTTGGCGAGATAATTTTTGAAACTCAAATCTTCAAGTTCGTTTTTAATATCGTAAAGTCCGAGTTGGTCTGCAATCAAAACATAAATGTACAAATTTTCGTTGGCCTTTCTACGTTTTTGCTCGTCTTTCATATCGCCTATCGTGCGCATATTGTGAAGCCGGTCGGCAATTTTCACGAACAGCACCATAGGAGTCCGTTTCACGGAAAGCAAAACTTTTTTGAAAGTATCGGATTGCTCAGTATTAATAATACCATTTCGCTCCGCCTCGTGATTTGTAATTTTTGTAAGACCGTCCACAATGTCGGCGACATTCGGACCAAATTTTTCTTCAATCTCTTCCAACGTATGGTCGGTATCTTCCACAACATCATGCAAAAGTGCCGACACAATAGCCGTTGCGCCAAGTCCCATCTCATTGGCAACTATCAAGGCAACGGCTACCGGGTGCGTAATATAAGGGTCATGCTCACCACCTTTGCGGTAAACACCGTTATGTGCATCGTATGCAAAATTAAAGGCAGCCTCAATTTGCTCCATCGAAGCCGCTGAATGTTTAACATCATCAGGCAGAGAATTGTAAAAACTTGTATACAATTCCTTCCTGTATGAGTCAGGCATTAATACTTTTTGATTTTCCATAGCAGTAAAATTTTAAGAGTTAAACAACAAAACATAGAAAATAGTATGTATTTGCCCTGCTAATTTAAAATAAAAAACGAAATATCCAAGATGTTTTTCCGTTAATTTTATGTAACCAATTCATTAAGTATTTATAACTGTTAGCCATAACAGAATTTAATTCCCCTAAAAGTGAATCATTTTTTTACAACGCATCTAAATCCTATTGTCTCCTGACAAGACGAAGGAAAAGAAAAATTGCGTTTGGTTTTCATAGAAGAAATATCTCCGCTACCTCTGTAAACTTTATAATCACTGCTTTCGATAGGCAACGGATTTTTTTGTTTTTCTTTTGAATAAGGAGCGTACCAATCTTCGCACCATTCTGAAAGAGAAGAATCCATAGCCTTCACCCCAAAAGTTGGTGCATTATTAAAAACATATTCCCATTGTGCCTCAGTCGGTAAGGACTTTCCTGCCCAAACAGCGTAACTTTCAGCACCATACCAACTTACAGCAACAGGATAATTTTCATAACCGTTTTCTACATAAAAAACGCCTTGTTCACATTTTATTTTACAATTTGGACTTTTAAGATTAATTTTAAGGTCTCCTTCGCCGTCTGTGTCCGAACCAGTCGCATTAAGAACTATAACATACTCAAAATTAGTAACTTCGTCTGCGTCCAC
>JAEEXW010000201.1 GCA_016287995.1 Bacteroidales bacterium | reverse complement strand
GTCATTGCTGACTTTGATTATACTTGAAGGTTCTGCAACTGTTTCGTCCTCCTGACGGTAAGAGACAACATAATCTGATGCCTTTATAATTTCGACAGAAAGATTTTTGAAAATACTTGTCGGCTTTTCGCCGCTTATGTTTGCCGAGGTCGAAACTATCGGTTTGCCGTAAGCGGAAATAAGGCTTTTACAAAAAGCGTCATCAGGAATACGTATACCTACCGAACCGTCCTGAGCCAAAAGATTTTTAGCAAGATTTTTTGATTCGGGATATATAACGGTAAGCGGTCCCGTAGCCTCATCCATAAGTTCCACGGCGCGGAAAGGCACTTCCGCAACATATTCCCTCAACATAAGGAAGTTGCTAACCAAAACGATAAGGCTTTTTGTTGCCGTGCGGTGTTTTATTTCAAAAATTTTTTCAACCGCCTTTTCATCGGTGGCATCGCAGCCGAGCCCCCATACCGTATCGGTAGGGTACAAAATTATTTTACCTTCGCTCAACGCCCGAACCGCATTCTGAATGTCTTTTTGCATATTATTAATCCGATTTTATAAGCGGCAAATTTAACAAAATATATTCGTTTTATCAAATTTTTCAAACAAAAAAAAGCCGGACTCTTTTCGATGCGAAAAAAGAATCCGGCATTTTAATTTCCTAAAATTAGAAGTAATAAATTGTTTTTACCCTTTCTTAATCCTCGTCTTTAAGTGGGTTCAAGCATACAGACGGAGATTTCTGTCCTCAATCATTTTTCTCAAATTAATTAATGCATAACGCATACGGCCAAGTGCAGTATTAATACTAACGCCCGTTTGGTCAGCAATCTCTTTGAAACTCATCTCTCCGTAATGTCTGAGCAATATCACTTCCTTTTGATCTTTCGGGAGTTCGTTAATGAGCTGTCTAACTTCAAACTCTATACGACTTTGTACCATTATATCTTCAACATTTTTGTCTGCAAATTTTTTGCTGTTGAAAATATCTGCATCTGTTTGGTCGGTAGAAGTCAACTTCATGTGTCTATCCTTACGGTAATGGTCTACTATCAGGTTATGTGCTATTCTTACTACCCATGACATAAAAATGCCCTTTTCCATATACCTGCCTTTTTTAAGCGACTTTATCACCTTAATGAACGTTTCTTGAAAAATATCACCAGCCAATTCGCTGTCTTTAACGTTCAACAAAATGTAAGTGTATATCTTACTCTTATAACGCTCTACCAATTCCTTGATGCAATCATTATTACCCGTTAATATAAACATATCAACAAGCTCCTGGTCTTTCATGTTCTTATAGTCCATATTCAATGATGTTTTAAGTTTTAAAGCGTAGCTCTCATCTTATAGGCATCTCCTCCGTAATTTTTTTAGTTAAACATATTTTTCTTTATCAAGTTGCAAATTTTGTGCAATAATGAATTCATTTTTCACATTTTTTGTATTGACCTCTCTTTTTTTTGCAACCTTATAATAAGTATATACGTAAAAAATAAAAAAAGGTTTCAAAAAACGTGTTAAAATTTGTTAACAGCAAAACTTTTTTAGAACAACTCTTCCAACTGTTTGTTAGTAAGTTTTCCAATCCAACTTTCGCCTGAGGCTACGGTCATATCAGCAAGAATTTTTTTGTCCTGAATCATTTTGTCGATTTTTTCCTCAAACGTATTCTGCGTTATAAAGCGGTGAACCATAACGTTTTGATGTTGACCGATACGGTAAGCGCGGTCGGTTGCCTGCGCCTCCACTGCCGGATTCCACCACAAATCATAATGAATAACATGACTTGCAGCCGTAAGATTAAGACCCGTACCCGCTGCTTTGAGCGAAAGGATAAAAATCTGATGCTGATGTTGCCTCTGAAACTTTTCCACCATTTGTTTTCTCTGCTCTACCGTGCAACCGCCGTGCAAAAAGAGCGGTCGCTTTCCTGTCTGCTGAAAAACCATTTCAGAGAGAATGTCGCCCATTTCCTTAAACTGTGTGAAAACAATCGCCTTTTGACCGCTTTCTATTATGTTGCTGACAAGCGAAAGAAACATCTCAGCCTTGCCCGAAAGTCCGGGATTAAAATCCTTGTTTTTAAGAAACAGCGCAGGATGATTACAAATTTGTTTGAGAGCCAAAATCATTTGAAGAATCAAACCCTGACGTTTAAAAAGCGACTGAGAATCAGTCTGTTCTATACCTTTTATCGCCGTCATCGCCTCTTGAAGAGTACTTTCGTAAACAGCCGCCTGCTGAGCGGTGAGTTGCGCAAACTCATTCTGCTCCACCTTGTCGGGAAGGTCGTTGATAATTGTCTTGTCGGTTTTTAAACGGCGCATCATAAACGGCGCGGCAGATTTTTTCAAACGCTCTGCACAAGCCTTGTCGCCAAGGTTTTGAATAGGATTTGCATAATTTTCCGAAAACTTTTTCAGCGAACCGAAATAACCCGCGTTAACAAAATTCATAATGCTCCAAAACTCTGACAAACGGTTTTCGACCGGCGTACCCGAAAGCGCAATTTTGGTATCGGCCAAAAGCGAAACAGCCGCCTTAGTCTGTGCTGTCGTCTGATTCTTAATATTTTGCGCCTCATCAATAACCATAACAGCCCATTTGAGTTTTTTCAGTTTGTCAACATCGGAGCGCATTACGCCGTAAGTTGTCAAAAAAACATCGGTGTCAAATTTTTTGATGTCCCTATCAATACCGTGATAAGTGAAAACGGTCATTTCGGGAGCAAATTTTGCAACCTCGTTTTGCCAGTTTGAAATGAGTCCCGTAGGCACTACAACCAAGGCTTTTTTCTTTTTTAACGCGCCTGCATTTTTCAAATTTTGCAAAAAAGCAACCGTTTGAAGCGTTTTTCCAAGGCCCATGTCGTCAGCCAAAATACTGCCGAAACCAAGATTCGTATTTTTACAAAGCCATTCGTATCCTCTTTGCTGATAAGGACGCAAAACGGCGTGAATATTTTCCGGCACGGGAATTTCCGGAAAATTCTTAATCTTTTTAATTAATTCTTTTGCCTCTTTGTTGAGTTCAACCGGCATATTATCAAAGGTTTCAGACAAAGCCGTCTGCAAAATCTGTGCTTTTGAAAAACCCGTTTTTGCGTCAACGACTTTTTTTATGCGTTCTATATCGGACTCGTTGATGTAAAAATAACTCTGCTTGATTTTCACAAGTCCGCTCGCCTTTGAATAAAGTTTCAAAAAATCCTCATAACTTATGTTATTGTCGCCCAAGGCTATTTGCCAGTCAAAATTCAAAAGGTCGTCAAGACGAATATAACTTTTTGATTTACTTTGCTGTGCGGAAATTTTCATTGTAACCCTCGGACGTGCCAAATTTTTCAAAGACTTTGGCAGCATAATTTGTACGCCAAGGAGTTTCAAAGACGGTGCAATCGAAAATAAAAATTCTGACAAACTCTCCAAAGTATAAACCATCGGCTCTGATGCTTCTGAATTTATGTATTTTTCATAACCGTTCAAAAACGTAGAAATCAAAGAAAGTTCTTTGAGAATCTTAAATTTTTCGCCATCGTATTTTTTTAACGTCAATATCTCCCGCAATATAACAGTATCTTTCTTTATACCGACAGCAAGTTCAAGATTGAAAGAATCCCTATTTGTCTCCGTTACAACCACTTGAAACCCATATTCACCGGTGTTAAAGAAGAGTCTGTCAGTCCAAGCCTTGATACTACCGGGAATTTCCTTTTCGCCCGGAGAGACAAAACGCTCTATTTTTTTATGGAAAAGAAATTCTAAAATTTTATCATCACTATTTACCCGCGCAATTTTAGAAACCAAAAAGCCGATAACCGCCGAAACAGCAAGCCCCGCACGATGTTTTACAGGAAAATATTTTCGGGCTTTAACAGGTTTGACAACAAACAAATCCGAAGGAACTATTTTTTCGAGACTGCTAAAAACAACTTCCACAGAAGGGTCAATTTTTGTCCCGAACCATACCGCGAAATAGTTTTTAGCGTAGTTTTTGAAAACAGCAGGAGCAAAATTTCCACTCGCCAAAAGATACAAAGCGCAGATAATAATTTGATTAATAGCGATTACCGACGGTGAAAAATCTGTTATGTAATCCTGCGGAATAGAAAAAACCTGATACAAAATTTCTTCTAATGGCCAAGTTTTTTCAGTATCTTTTTCTGCAACAAAAAAATTAAAATCAGAATCTGCAAATATCTGAAATTCGGTATCGTTAGTAATTTTAACGTCAAAGTTGCTTTTAGCAGTTTTACAAAGCCGCTCAAAGAAATCAGATTTTTTACACAAAATCAGTCTTGCAGTCTTAGCAATATACAGGATTTCAGAATTATATTTCTTGTAAAAACCGGCTGTCGGATAAAAAGGTGTCTCTTTCGGCAGAATGTTACCAATAGCCTGAATATTATCGTTAATAACAGAAAAATCCACACGGAAAAATTCTTCGGCTAAGGAAGGCTTTTTATCCTTTTCAAAAATAGTCTCGGAATCCGGAACTTCGATAAGGGTTTCAGCATCAAGTGCTACACCGCGTTTTTTGAGTTCATCAATCAAATCTACGCCGTGAAGTTTGAAAACCATAAAAGGATTGTTATCAATTTCGCGACTTATCGTGTAAATAACAGCCGCAAGGTGTTTGCAAGGGACAGCATGGTCAGGACAATCGCAGTGCATTTTTATATCGCTCCACTTCCCCGGAAAAACTTTTAATCCCGACTTTTGAGCAATTTCAAGAATTTCCGGGTCGAGTTCCCTATTCAAAAGTTTTGAAATAACAGCAGGTTTTTCTCTTAAACGATTGATAAAATTCTCAAACCGTACTTCGTCAAATTCGGGAATTTCTATATCAACAAAATAATTCCATGTACCTTGCACAACAGCAGAAATTTTGTTTCCGCTGATTTTTAGGCTTTTAACCTTTCCGCTTTTTGCATAGGACGAACCTCTCGGTATACGGTTTGATAAGTCTATACCTGAAAGTGCGTTGAGCCAACGCTCGCCCCACCAAGTTTTTCCGAAAAATTTTCCCATCTATTCATTCGTTATTTCGGGGTGCAAAGGTAGTTATTTTTTTGATAACTTCCAAAAGCAATTTTTCAAAAAAACGGTTAGAGGACTATCTGAGTATAACCTCCTTTTTTGTGCCGTCTTCTAATATGAAGACAAATTCTTTGACAGAATTAGGCAACGGAGGAAAATATAAAACAAACTCCGCATAAGCCCCCGGCTCTAAAACCGGTACACCCTCATCAAGTGAAGAAACGTCCGTAAGATTAAAAATCTTAGAGCCTGCTCGTAAATAAGTAGCATCAGAGACAATAGGAGTCGCAAATGTTATATCTTCTTCATAAATATTGATGTACCTACAAAAAACTATGGTTGACTTATTTGTAATTTTCACCCTGTATATATACAAATAATCAACATCTGTCTGTCGTGGTCTTTCATAATCTGATATTACCTCTGAATCTTCAACTGCTGACACAAATTTTGTTGAATACGAAGAAGTATAATCACTTTCCTCCGTATTACACACACCTATCACAATGCAAAATACTATAAAACCCACAACACCGTAAAGCACTTTTTTCAGAAACGGTGTTTTTACTGGTTGCACTGCCGTGGTTTGAAATTGCTGTCGGTTAGGCTGCGGGTGAGAAATCAACTGAGCAACAGGCTGTGGATTTGGCTGCGAGTTAGGTCTCTGAACGGATTGTTGTACGGCTTGCGGCTGAGGTTCTGATTGCAACGGTTGCGAAACCGTCGGCTTGGTGTAATACTTCTTTATATCTTTGATAAATCCGCTCCAATCATCATTTGTAGCATACGAATAGTTGATAGCACTAAAAAACGAATACAAATTACGAACCTCGTCCATGTAAAAGCCGTTTTCAAAAGCCGCTATCTCCGTGCCTGAATGATTTCTCAAACGGTGATATTCAATCTCTTCGTAGTCCTGACG
>JAEEXW010000200.1 GCA_016287995.1 Bacteroidales bacterium | reverse complement strand
TAAATTCTCGCGGCCTTTGACAAAATGCGGAGTCTCTTTTATTTCCTTGAAACTGCCTATGTATTTGCAAACCAAAGTTTTAAGGTCTTTTTCGTTGATGTCGCCGACAAAATAGTATGTAAACGATGTCGGATTGTTGAACGCACCTTTGTAAAGGTCGAACATTTTGTTCTGGTCGGCGTTTTTCAAATCGTTCATAGTCATCGACCTTTTGCGTATGTTGTTGTCAAACAGGGCGTTGTTTATTGTGTCCGAGAAAACTGCCTGCGGATTTGCGCTGCGGTTTTTCAGCCCGGTTTCCTGCTGAGTCATAAACGAGAGATAATCGTTCTTGTCTTTGTTGACATCTGTAAAATAGAGATAGAGCATCTGGAACATCGTTTCCAAATCCTTTGACAGTGCGTAACCCGAAAATCCATGTGTTCTGCCTGAAATATAAGGACTTACGTTGCATTTTTTGCCTGCCAAAACCTTTGAAAGTTCGTTTGAAGTAAAGTTTCCGAGGCCCTGGCTGTTGACCATCGCGCCGAAAAGTCTTACGTTTGCGAGGTTGTCGTTGTTGACCTCCAAAAGACTTGTGCCGCCTTGGCGTACCGTTTCAAAAAGTATTTCATTGTTTTTGAAATCCGTCTTTTTGAAAACGATTTTTGCGCCGTTGCTCAGAATCCATGTTTTTGTCTTGAAAACGCCGGAAGTTTCGGTTTTTACTTTTCCGCTTTTTATGGTTTTGGTAATCAGCGGCTCGTTTTTAACATTGTCCTCGTAAGGGTTGATGGTTTCGCTTTTTACCTGATTAACAGCCTCTTGCATTTCCTCTTCGGTGATGTATTTCGCACCGTCTTTTTCGTGCTGCATTACAGCGCATACCATGTTTTTGCCGTTGTCTGTGATAAGCGACTGTGCTATTTGGTTGACGGCTTCGAGCGGAATATGCGGAAGTATGTTCGTAACATACTGATATTGTTGCTCAATTGACATCATCGGCTCGTTGTTGAGAAAATTTTCAAGACATGCGCCTATGAAATACGAGTTGTCCTGTTTGTCGCGGTTGTTGTAACGGCTCTCAATTGATGACAGATACTGGGTTTTGGCGCGTTGAAGTTCGCTTTCCAAAAAGCCGTATTTCTTGATTCTGAGAGCCTCGCGCATAAGGCTTTGAAGCGATTCCTTGGTTTTGCCTTCTTTTATAACAGCCTGAAATTCAAATGAGTTTTTGGTTTTTGAAACCAAATATTCGCTGATTCCCGCGCCGGCGCGTGCAAAAGGTGCGTCGGGTTTTTGCATGAGTTCGTCAAAACGCTTGTCAGCCATGTCCGAAATCAGGTCAAAAACGATGTCTTTGGTAAAATATGCGATGTTGTTTTTGGTGCTGTCGGCATCGGCTTCAAACTTGAACATAAGATAACCGATTTCGTAAGTCTGCTCTTTGTCTTTTTCGCTGACAAAAATCGGCTGCTCGTTGTCGGGGACGGGATAAAGTTGTTTTTTCGGAGCGGTTTTTGGGGTCTCAAAAACGCCGAAATATTTTTTGATTTTTTCTTCCATCTCGTTGACATCAATGTCGCCGACAACGATAATTCCTTGATGATGAGGATAATACCAGGTTTTGTAATAGTTTTTCAAATCGTCGTACGGAAAATTGTCAACGATGTCCATAGTTCCGATGGGCATTCTGTAAGCGTATTTGCTGCCCGGATAGAGTTTCGGCAGGGAGCGTTCCAACATTCTGTAAGTTGCTCCGGTGCGCATTCTCCATTCTGAATGGATAACGCCTCTTTCGTTGTCGATTTCCTTGTCGTCGAGGGTAAGACGGTGGCTCCAATCGCTCAAAATGATAAGGCAGGAGTCCAGAAGCCACGAATTTTTGTTGGTCGGAACTTTGTCGATGTTGTAAACCGTCTCGTCGAAACTCGTGTAAGCGTTGAGTTCGCCGCCGAAATTTACGCCGTTTTCCGCTAACATGTCAATGATTCTTTTGCCCGGAAAATTGTCAGTGCCGTTGAAAGCCATGTGTTCCAAGAAATGTGCGAGACCTCTCTGATTGTCTTCTTCCTGCATACTGCCTACTTGTTGGGCAATATAGAAACAGGCTTGATTTTCAGGCTTTTCGTTGTGCCTAATATAATAGGTAAGTCCGTTAGAAAGTTTTCCGACTTTTGTGTCAGGGTCTTTTGGCAAGGTTTCCTGAGCAAAAAGCGTGGTCGAAAACATCATTGCCAAGATTAATAAAACTGAAAATTTTTTCATCTTTTGTGTGTTTCTTTTTGTATGACAAATTATGTTACGGCTGCAAAGATAATGATTTTTTATTTTAACAGCAAAAATATTGCGGCAGCCTGAGTTGCACCTATGAAAAAGCCGTAAATAGAGTGAGAAAATTTTGCTTTTTCCTTGTCAATGCGGTACATTGTGCTGAGAGAGAAAATTAAAAGAGAAATTACAAAAGGCCAAAAAGTGTCCGTTCCGGCTTTGTAGCCAATTACGGGAATAAGCCCCGAAAGCGAGCCTGAAAAAAGGGAGGCGGCGTAATTATCTTTTGCGGAAAAAACGTTCAGCCAGAGCGGAAGGATAAAAACCGTAAAAATATTTTCTGCTCCCATCGTGTTGAAAAATTCTATGCTTTCAAGCATATACGATGCCGCTAAGTAGCCGCCTGTAAGTATGCAGGCATACTGAATTCTCGTTCTAATGTCCGCGTCAGTGTCCCAAAGCGCATCGGCTTTTTTAGCCGAGAATTGAAATTTACTAACATACGGAAATATTACGAAAACCGTAAAAATAAATAGAGACATATAAACCGCTGCCGTCAAATCCGGCGCATACGTTTGCCTTTCCAACTCATACATCAGGCAAAATGCATAAAATGGAATTATGAGCGGGTGAATCAGCAGTTTCATAGTTTTTTTCTGAGCCTTGCAACGAGAATGTTCATCTGTTCGCGGTATTTTGCAACCGTTCTGCGGGCTATCTGATAGCCGCGTTGCTGCAAAATCTGCGCGAGTTTTTCATCGGTCAGAGGTCTTTGTTTTGATTCCTTATCGATACATTCTTTGAGGATTTTTTTGATTTCCCTTGTTGACACTTCTTCGCCGGTATCTGTTTGCATACCTTCGGAGAAGAAAAATTTTAAGGGGAAAATTCCGAAATGCGTTTGAATGTATTTCGAGTTAGCAACCCTTGAAATCGTTGAAATGTCAAAACCTGTTTTTTCGGCTATGTCTTTAAGAATCATGGGTTTGAGTTTTGTCTCGTCGCCTTCTTGAAAATACTCATGCTGAAACGTGATTATCGCTTGCATAGTCTCCATTAGCGTATTCTGCCTTTGACGTATTGCTTCGATAAACCATTTTGCTGAATCTAATTTCTGCTTTACAAAAAGTAGTGTTTCCTTTTCTTTTTGACTTGCTGTCTTTTTCGACATATTTTCTATCATGTCGGAATATGTTTTGTTGAGGCGGAGTTCGGGGACGTTTTTGGAGTTTAAGTGCAGAATTAGTTCACCTTCGTTGTCTTCGAGTATAAAATCGGGGATTATATGCTGCGAATTTTTAGCCAAAAGGTTGCCGTAAATGCTGCCGGGTTTTGGATTAAGGTGCGTTATTTCCTCAATAGCCGCCTTCATAGTTTTTTCGTTAGCGTCTATTTTTCCGATGATTTTTTCGTAATGTTTTTTGGTAAATTCGGGGAAATAGTCGTGTAGAATTTTGTAAGCGGTTTTTAGGACGTTTTTGTCGCCTAAACCGTTTCTGTATTTTCTAAGAATCTGAATTTTAAGACATTCCTGAATGTCTCTTGCGCCTACTCCTGCGGGGTCAAACTCTTGAATTATTGTAAGCAGTTTTTGGAGTTCTTTTTCGTTTGTTTCGAGGTTTGCCGAAAAAGCGATGTCGTCTGAAATTGATTCTAAATCCCTTCTTAAATAACCGTCGTCGTCGATGTTTCCGATGATGTATTCAGCCAAAAGTTGTTCTCTTTCGTTCATAACGCCGAGCCCGAGTTGCGACAAAAGCGTCTCGTGCAACGAAACAGCCTGAGTGTAAGGAATTTCGTTTTTTCTGTCGTCATCGTCGGAATAATTGTTGGCAGAAAGTCTATAATTCGGGGTTTCGTCGTCATCGTAATAATCATCGGGCGCGTATTCGCCTGAAAGTTTGTCTTCCTGATAACTATCCTGAATATAATCTTCGGTATCTTCGATTTCTTTGTTGTTTTCGCTGTAATCTTCTTCGTAAGAGTCTTCGTTTTGACGGTTTTGGTCAAAATCCTCCTCCTGACGGTCGCGATCTTCATCTTCGCTGCCGCCTTCTTCCAAGACGGGATTCTCTTCGATTTCCCGCTTGATGCGCTGTTCTAATTGAATTGTCGGAATTTCCAACAATTTTATGAGTTGAATCTGCTGAGGCGATAATTTCTGTATCTGCTTCAGACTTTGAGTTAGGTTAAGCATAGTAAAACAAAATTTGTTGCAAAAATAAACTAAAAAAAAGAATTTCGGCATATTTTATGTAAGAAAATTTTAATTTTATTGGACTTTTTTTTATTGTTTTTTACAACAGATTGATTATTAGGTAGTAAGAAAAGGTGTAATGATTAGGTGCGTTTTTGCGTATAAATTAAGCGGGGGTTTTAAAACCTTGCGGTTTTACACGCCCCGCCTAACTTCTATCGCCGCTCTGCGGCTTTTGTTGACAATTTTGAACTTATCCCATTTATCTATTTCAAATGTCGTGCTTGTCCAAACGGTTCGCGGCGGCAGTCCCAAAAGGCAGCGATATGAACAATATCTCCGTCAATGTAATAGACCATTTTATCAAGTCTGTTAATGATAATGCTTCTGTAAGATTTAGCACGTCCCGACAACAACGGGTCTAACGCACCCATATACGGATTGGATTCCAATAATCCTATGGCGTGAGCAACATCACTAAGGAATACGTTTTTCCGCTTTTTGCCGAAATTATTTTCGATATATCCGGCAACTTCCTTTAATTGCTTTACTGCTATTTTTTCCCAACTAAGTATCATACGGCTATCGTCATTTCTAACAATTCCTTTTCGTCTCCGGCAAGTTCTTTTTCAATCCAGTGCATAACTTCCTCATTTGAAACTGATTCCCCTGCCTTAGCCTGACGTTCCGCTTCGTCAAGCATAGCGTTTATTTCGGCCATAGTGTACTGTTTCAACGGCGGCGGCAACTTTTCCGCTTCTTGCTGCTGCACATAATCCGCCAATTGTTTGCTTAACCACAGCATATTGGCAAGGGACAGCGAGTCGCAAAGATAATCACGGAGACCTATTAATGCTTTTGTACTCATTTGATTAACGTTTTAAAAAGTTTTCTGCAAAGTTAACACAAAAATATCACAAACACAAGTAAAAAAAGCACATGATAGAATTATAACCCCCGCAAAACGCACATAAAACCGTATTGCGAGGGTTGAGTTATATTTTATCCCTGTTTTTCCATGTAATTTACGAAAGCCTGATTTACCATTTTGATTCCGCCTTTGGTCGGGTAGTCTCCTGTAAAATACCAGTCGCCGGGGTGGTTCGGACAAGCCGTGTGCAAGCCGTCAATACTCTGAAAAACAAGTTCAACGGGCGTTTCCATGCCTTCCGGACGCAGCATTTCAACGATTTTGCAGTTGATTTCTTCCGTAGTAAATGGTGCGTAAATCATTTTGACATGGTTTTCGGTTGTGGGAAAATGTCTGAAAAGAGTGTAGACCTCTTTTATCAAATCTTCCATGCCCCGGTCTTTGAGCAGTGCAAACGCCGCCCTGAAAGCGCACAACTCTCCAATCCGCGACATGTCAATTCCGTAATAGTCAGGATAGCGGATTTGCGGCGAACTCGACACCATAACGATTTTTTTCGGGTTCAGACGGTCAAGAATCTTGAAAATGCCTTCCCTTAACGTTGTGCCTCTTCCGATACTGTCGTCCATAATCCCGCGGTTGTCTTCCTTGCGACGTACAGCGCCGTC
>JAEEXW010000199.1 GCA_016287995.1 Bacteroidales bacterium | reverse complement strand
TGAAAGTCGCCGAAAGTGGCAACGTGCCATTCATAAGCATCGCCGATATGCTCCATAATAAGTTCGCCGGGCTCAAAAGCCGCCTCGTCTGCGCTTTCCGTTGTCTGATTTTGCGCGAAACCAAGGTTTGCGGTTATAAAAATCAAAACAAAAAGTGTTAATTTTTTCAGTAAATTCATAATATACAACCTTTTAACGATTTCTTTAAAGTTGTTGTTTTTTAATTCCCTAAGTTAATATTTTTTTAACGAATATTCCAAATAAATTAACAATTTTTTTTTAGTTTTTTTTAATGTAAGGAGCAAAAGAATTGATTTTCAAAGAAATAAAGAAAGAAAATTATCTAACTTGTGCGGCAAGCGCGTCCGGGTCGCGGTGGGTATCAAGGAAATGAAATTCATCGTTAATTCAATGTTAACAAAATGGAAAAACGATTTCGCAGGTTGCAATAATGACTTTTCCATAGTGGAAAAACGATTTCGCAGGTTGTAATGATGACTTTTCCATAATGGAAAAACCATTTTGCACCTTGCAATAATGACTTCTCCATTGTGGAAAAATCATTTCGCACATTGCAATAACGACTTCTCCATTGTGGAAAAACGATTTTGCACCTTGCAATAATGACTTCTCCATAGTGGAAAAACGATTTTGCAAGGTAAAGGAGTATTGGAACGCAGGCATCCCTGCCTGCAAAATGCTTATAAGGCGGGCTGGAAGCCCGCACTCCAACTTTTCAAACAGCCCCGTGTGGTTTTTCGTTAGTTAGCGGGGGTTTTTGCCGCTTACGCGGCAACACAGCCGCCTAACGTATACCGCCGCTCCGCGGCTATTTTTTGGACATTAAAGCATTTTTGATTTTAATGCCGAATTATCGTATTACTATTTTCTGCGTCTTTACACCTGTTTTGACAATATAAACACCACTTTTATTAATAATGATTTCGGTTTTCGTATTTATTGGCTTTATGTTTTTCACAATATGCCCAGACATGTCGGCGATTGTAATTTCTGAATTGGCGTTTTCTACAAAAATTGTTTTGTCAAACGACCATATTTTTACAGAAGAATTTGCGGCAAGGTCGCCGACGGCTGTTTCAACGTCGGTATTTTCGGGTTTTTCGATGACTTCCGGCTGCTGTACCTCAACTTCAAAAGCGGTTGAAAGTCCGAGATATTCAGCGGTAACTGTCTGTTTGCCGGGTTTGTTGCGGTCATAACCTGAAATTTTTGCCGCTGACAATTCAACAATTTCTTCATCGCCGTTGTCGTATTTTACGGTGATTTCACCTTCTGAAAGGTCAAGATATTCACCTTTTATATATTCCATTTTTGCAGGCGAAGTCGTTATTGAAATTGAAACTGCGGATTTTGGCTTTACATCGGTTTCCGATTTCTTATCCGTAAAATATCCCGGAGCATCCTCGCCGCCGTCAATGCGGGCATAAGTTGCATTAATCATACTTTCATTATATACAGTTCCTTTCCCGCCGACCAGATTGCTACATTCATTAAACATTTTCTCGGAAAATGTAACATTATCAGTTGTCCAATCATCACCGACATAAATTGTTTTGAGTTTTTGGCAACCAGAAAATATTGAACTCATATCCGTAACATTTTCTGTATTAAAACTGTTCAAATCCAGATTTGTAAGACTGATACAACCGGAAAACATTGAACTCATATTTGTAACTTTTGCAGTGTTAAAACTGCTCAAATCAAGACTTGTAAGGCTACTACAACCAGAAAACATTGAACTCATATCCGTAACATATTCTGTATTAAAATTACTCAAATCAAGACTTGTAAGACTGCTACAATCATGAAACATTTCACTCATATTCGTAACATTTCCCGTATTAAAACTGCTCAAATCAAGACTTGTAAGGCTGTTGCAATTATAAAACATACACTTCATATATGTAACGTTTTCCGTATTAAAACTGCTCAAATCAAGACTTGTAAGACTGCTACAACCAGAAAACATTCCACTCATACCCGCCATAACGTTTCCCGTATTAAAACTGCTCAAATCAAGACTTGTAAGGCTTGTGCAATCCTCAAACATCCAACCCATATTCGTAACGTTTTCCGTATTAAAACTGCTCACATCAAGACTTGTAAGACTGCTACAACCAGAAAACATTGAACTCATACCCGTAACATTTTCTGTATTAAAACTACTCAAATCAAGACTTGTAAGACTGCTACAACCAGCAAACATTGCCCACATATTTGTAACATTTTCAGTATTAAAACTGCTCAAATCAAGACTTGTAAGACTACTACAACCGCCAAACATCCTACTCATATTCGTAACGTTTCCCGTATTAAAACTGCTCAAATCAAGACTTGTAAGGCTTGTGCAATCGGCAAACATCCAACGCATATCCGTAACGTTTCCCGTATTAAAATTGTCCAAATCAAGACTTGTAAGTCCGCTACAATTAGCAAACATATTACTCATATTCCTAACATTTCCTGTATTAAAACTGCTCAAATCAAGACTTGTAAGACTACTACAACCAGAAAACATTAAACTCATACTCGTAACGTTTTCAGTATTAAAACTGCTCAAATCAAGACTTGTAAGTCCGCTACAATTAGCAAACATATACATCATATCCGTAACATTTTCCGTATTGAGATATTCTTTCATTCCTACAATTTCAGTAAGTTCTGAACAATAGTAAAACCACAACGCGCAACTTGTCGGTTTATAATTAGCAAACGTTTCATCGAAAACTACTTTTGTAATTTTCGTGTTTACAGCAGACCAACCTTTATCAACCTCAGTCATCATTTCATACGCGTCTGCCGTTTTTTTATCATCATATTTTAATGTCAGTGTTCCGCTCGTTTCATCAAAGACTGCATACGCTTCTTGACCTGATGCTTTCCCGTGAAATAACAGCAAGGAAAACAGAACAATTATAAACAAATTGATTTTCTTTAAATTTTTCATAACATTTAAGTTTTCAGTTATTTATTACACCCACATACATTCCCTTTTTATTTCTTCATGTTTTTATTAATGTGATTATCCAGCAAAAATACCAGATAATCACACTAAAACAGATTACAAGGTTATGTAACCTTCTCTAATTGCGAACTCCAATGCTTGGGGCAAAGCCTCAACAGGCATTTCACCCATTCTTTTTGCTTTTCCTGCTGCATCAAATGTTGTAAATTTAAACGATTTAATATCATCGTTCCCATTAGCCCATGATGCGACACCCAATCGCAATTCACATTCAGGATTCTTCCTGTACTCTTCAAAACCTTCCGGTTTCATAACATTTTTTTGATTTTTCTCCGCCGAACACTCACCAAAACTCGGAATTATACAAAAAAGGAAAAGACGTGGGAGTTTTTTCATTCACTTACCCCACTTGTCGCAGGCCTTCGCATTGCCTTTACCTCATGGGATAAGCAACGCAAAAGTCCACGTCTATATAAAGGCAAGCCGTAACAAGAAGATACGGCTACGCCCGTACATACGTACAACGTGGACGTTTCGTTGCCGTTCTCTACGAGGTAGACAAAGTTGCGAAGTTTGCGACAAGTAGAAGATACGTCAATAAAAACGTCCTTGGATTCGGAACGGCTATTTGCCGACCTATCTGCTACAAATATACGAAAAATTTTGAAAAATGTTTCCGAAAAATAAAACTTTTTTTGAAAAAAATTACAAAGAATTGAATTCCAGCCGCAGAGCGGCGGCATACGTTAGGCGGCCGTGTTGCCGCGTAAGCGGCAAAAACCCCCGCCGAAAAAAAAACATTTCATTTGTAATATTGTTGGATTTGCTTGCATGGTTAGATTTTATTTCAGCACTCCTTTTTTACGCATAAACGAAACCAAGTCTTCGACAATATATTCTTTGGAAAACGTGTGCAAAACGTCATAACACGGCACAATATATCCGTCTATAATGCCGGAATCAGACATCAAGTGATAAATTTTTTTCGCACTTTTACAGAGATATTCAGCCACGTTGCCGACACAAAAAATAGTAAAATTCAAAATTTTAAAATCCATATTTTCCAAAATATTTATCAGGTGTAAAGTTAAACAGTTTTTCCGAAATTTTGCAAAATTATTTCAAAAAATTTTTTTTAACCGAAAATTCATATTAACTTTGCAGCGTAGTTAATGTTTTAAGCAAGGGAGAATCCAAAATGGAAACCGTTTTGAATTCTTCTTTGTTTTTTGTTTTATCTAATAAAATTAAAAAGAAAATGGCAAAAACCACTTACTTGACCGAAGAAGGTCTAAAAAAACTCAATGACGAGTTGGATCATTTAATCGCCATAGAGCGTCCGAATATATCAAAACAGATAGCAGAGGCGCGCGAAAAAGGCGACCTTTCTGAAAACGCAGAATACGATGCGGCAAAAGAGGCTCAGGGTCTTCTTGAACTTAAAATTTCAAAACTTCAAGACCTCATCAAAAACGCCCGCGTCATCGACAAAAGCCAGATGCAGTCCGACATCGTTCAGATTCTCAGCAAGGTAACGATTCAGAACGTTAAAAACAAAATGAAAATGACTTACACCCTTGTTGCAGAAAGCGAGGCAAATCTCAAAGAAGGTAAAATCTCCGTTGAAACGCCTATCGCAAAAGGTCTTATGGGCAAAAAAGTCGGAGATATTGCAAAAATAAAAATCCCCGCAGGCGAGGCAGAGTTCAAAATCATTGACATCAGCATTTAAAAACTTATAAAAAAATGGCAACAATTTTTTCACGTATTATAAAAGGTGAGATACCTTGTTACAAAATCGCCGAAAACGACGAGTTTTTTGCTTTTTTGGATGTTAACCCGATTCAAAAAGGCCACACGTTGGTAGTTCCGAAAGAAGAAATTTCTTATATTTTCGACATCAACGACGACAAATTAGGTCGTTATATGGCTTTTGCAAAAAAAGTTGCCGCAGCAATCAAAGCGGCAATCCCTTGCGTAAAAGTCGGCATCGCGGTAGTAGGTCTTGAAGTGCCTCACGCTCACATACATTTAGTACCCTTAAACGAGGTCAACGATATGTCTTTTGAACACAAAATGACGTTGGAAAAGGCCGAAATGCAGGAAATCGCCGACAAAATCGTAAGCAAATGGGAGAATTAGAAGCGTTAATTTTAGGCGTTGTACAGGGCTTGACGGAGTTTTTACCTGTCAGCAGCAGCGGACACCTTCAAATCGGGCAACACCTTTTGGGCGTTCAAGAAACCGGCGGTCTTACTTTTGACATCGTGGTACACGTTGCAACCGTCCTGGCAACAATTACGATTTTCAGAAAAGAAATTTGGGATTTGATTTGCGGCTTTTTCAAAAAACTGAATCCCGACAAAAATCTTACGCTTTGGAACAGGCTCAACGATGCACAGCGTTATGTGGTTTTGATTGTGATTTCAATGATTCCAATCGGCATTGTAGGTCTTTGTTTCAAGGACAAAGTTGAAGAAATCTTTGCGTCAAGCATTGTTGTTGTGGGCGTTTGTCTTATGGTAACGGCGTGTTTGCTTGCCTTGACGCACTTTTTCAAAGCCGATGAAGCCAAAGAGAAAAAAGAAATTTCTCCGCTTCACGCTTTTATAATAGGCTTGGCACAGTCTATTGCGGTTTTGCCGGGACTTTCAAGGTCGGGTTCAACGATTGCAACAGGTCTGCTCTTGGGCAACAAAAGGGAAAACGTAGCGCAGTTTTCGTTTTTGATGGTGATTCCGCCGATTTTGGGCGAAGCATTGTTGGACTTCAAACATATTTTTGCACCGTCAGCAGAATATTTGGCTGAACACGGAGCCTCAACTCCGACACCGGCATTAGCGTTGATTGTCGGCTTTGTAGCGGCGTTCATCAGCGGCTGTTTTGCTTGCAAATGGATGGTTCAACTTATAAAAAAATGCAAACTCATTTATTTTGCAATTTATTGTTTTATAATGGGAATCGTTTGCATTACATTATTATAAAAGATAAAAAATGCAACA
>JAEEXW010000198.1 GCA_016287995.1 Bacteroidales bacterium | reverse complement strand
TCGGATTCGAGGTTTACAATCATTTCTGAAAACTGTAAAAACACGGCTTTCAACAAGTATTTTTGGACGGAAAACCTTTATTCGAGCCGCGAGCCGGGCGAAAAGGCAAAAATCATTTTTGGAACTTCAATGAAAGACGTAAATTGTTGGTACGAAGTATTTTGCGGAGACAAACGCATTTCAGCACAGCAGAATTTCCGTCTGAGTCAAAACTCAAAAAGCATTGAAATTCCGATTTTGGAAGAATACAGAGGCGGCATTTCGGTAAGGTTCTTTTTCGTAAAAGACAACCGCTTTTATGAAGAAAACTTTACTGTCAGCGTACCCTTTACAAACAAAAAAATTGACATAAAATACGAAACTTTTCGCGACAAATTAGAGCCGGGTCAGACGGAAACAATCAAGTTAAAAATACTTGACAAAAAACTTAAACCCGTTAACGCTGAAATGTTAGCCGTACTTTACGATGAATCTCTCGATGCAATCCGCGAAAACAGTTGGTATTTCAATTGTTACGGTTACAATTCATCGTGCAGTTCGTACGAAGGAAATTATTTCGGAGCCTCAAACGCTCTGGCAATCCGCTATGCTAATAGTTTCAATTATTACGAACCGTCATACAGTCCGTATATCAACTGGTTTGGACATCAGATTTACTCTTTCGGACGACGACACCCGGAGGTGCTTTACCGGACTTTCGGAGCAAAAATGCTGTCAAAAAATATGGTTATGGAATCCGCACCAATGGTAGCAGACGAAGAAGTACTTGAAGTTTTGGACGATAAAATTGAAGTTCAAGACGCAGCAGTGGAAGAAGAATCAGCAGAAGACAATGCAGGTTTTGACGAGGTAAAAGTAAGAGAAAATTTTGCAGAAACAGCGTTTTTTGAGCCGCATTTGTTAACGGACAACGAAGGCAATATTTCGGTGGAATTTACTGTGCCTGAATCACTTACAAAATGGCATTTCAAAAGTTTTGCTCACACAAAAGATTTAAAATATGCTTTTAGCGAAAATCATTTGATAACACAAAAGCCGTTTATGGTGGAGCCTAACTTGCCGAGGTTCTTTTTGGAAAGAGACAAAATAACTATACCCGTAAAAATCAGCAATTTAACAGAAGAAAAATTATCGGGAAAAGTAAAAATTGAAATACTTGATTTTCAGACTTTAAAACCCGTCAAAGATTATAAAATTGATGCGGTTGTTAAAGATTTTACCGTAGAGGCTGATAGGTCAACGACAGCGGAATTTTCGCTCGAAATTCCCAAACGTCCTGAGCCCGTGGTAATTAAGATTGTCGGAATTTCTGACGGACATAGCGACGGAAGTCAAAAATACGTCCCCGTTTTAACCACGAGAACGCTCATCACCGAATCGCAGACTCTCTATATAAGAGGCAACCAGACCAAAAATTTTACGGTCAATGCACTAAAAAATCAATCACAAACACAAGACAATCAGTCATTTACGTTTGAGTTTACCTCAAATCCCGCTTGGCTTGCGTTTATGTCGCTACCCGCACTCAGGGAAACGGACAGAGAATGTTTCGATTACATTTTTGACTGTCTGTATGCCAACTTGTTAGCAAAAAAAATCATCACTTCAAATCCGGGTTTTGAAAAAACTTACAACTCGCTTTCTGAGGAAGATTTTAAGTCAGCATTAGAAAAAAATCAGGAATTAAAATCAATTATGCTGAACGAAACACCTTGGCTTTTGGACGCTAAAACAGAAAGCGAACAAATGAAAAAACTCGCTAAACTGTTTAATTCTAAGGCAGTTGACCAGACAAACAGTGTTTATTTCAAAAAACTTCTTGACGGTCAATATTCAAACGGCGGCTGGCCGTGGTTCAAAGGTATGAAAGAAAGCATTTTCATCACGCAAGAAATCGTTTGCGGTCTCGGCAGATTGATTCACCTCGGTGCGGCTGAAAACAAAGGCGATGTCAAGAAAATGACTGAGCGCGGTATTTCGTTTATGGACAAGAAGTTAAAGGAAAATTATGATTGGTTGAAAAAGAATTTGGGTAAAAAAGACCTTGATAAATATCACCCGTCGTATTATGACATTCAATATTTTTATACCCGCAGTTTCTTTGACGAAAAAGTGCCGTCTTCAAGCCGTGAAGCATACGATTTCTTCCTTTCAAAATTAGTTCAGTATTGGACGGATTTTTCTTTGTACGCTCAGGCACTACTCGCAACAACTTTCCAACGTCTTGACAAACAGGCTTCTGCAAAAGACATAATCGACTCTTTCAAAGACAACGCACAATATTCTGACGAATTTGGAATGTATTACTCCAAAAATCTCAACGGTTATCACTGGTACAATTCGCCGATAGAGACTCAGGCGATGATAATTGAAGCGTTTTCTGAGTTCAAAATGTCTCACGAAGTTGAGGAGTTGAAAATCTGGCTCATAAAACACAAACAGACAAACTCTTGGAAATCAACGCGTTCTACAACAGAGGCTGTTTACGCACTCCTAATGAACGGCGAAAAACTTTCCACAACAGAAGAACCATGCAAAATAAAAATAGGCAATTATGTTATGGAAGAAAAGCCGTCAGAGGGTGCCTCATACGTGAAAAAAGTTTTCTCTAATGACGAAATCAAATCAGAATTTGCTGACATTGAAGTCGTTAACCCGAACAATCACATTGCATTCGGCGCAACGTATTTGCAATATTTTGAGGAATACGAAAACATAAAAGCCACTTCAAACGGTCTAACGCTTACGAAAGAGATTTATAAAATCACGAAAGATGGTTTGGGTCAGGACGTTGCAACGCTCGTTACGCCCGAAATGCCGATAAAACAAGGCGACAAATTAAAAGCACGTTTTGTTATCACAACAGACCGCGACCTCGAATACGTGTTCTTAAAAGACATTCATTCGTCAGCATTTGAACCCTTGAACAAACTTTCGGGCAGTCACTTTCAAGACGGACTTTTCTATTATGAAAGTACAAAAGACGTTTGCGAAGAGTTTTTCATTGAGTTTATGCAGCGCGGAACATACGTATTTGAATATCCGCTTGTTGCGGTTCACAAAGGCGTTTTAACAAACGGCATCGCAACGATAGAATGTATGTACGCACCGGAGTTTAGAGCAAACTCAACGTCGCAAAAAGTAAAGGTGGAATAAAAAATAAAATCTAAAAAAAACTTGAATAATACAATATAATTTAAGATATTTGCAGAAAAATTTAAACGAAAAAATATGAAAAAAATTTTATACGCATTATTTATGCTGATATGCCCGCTAACAGTATCTCTTACGGGTTGTAATTCGTCGTCGGCAGACAATATAGTCGGAAAGTGGAAAATTTCAGATTACAAAACCGATGCAAGAATCGAAGAAAGTCAAAAGGCTTTGTTTGAGGAAATTATCGAAGAAACAAAAGCAAAATCCATGTATGAGTTTGCTGCCGACAAAACTTTCAAACAGGAATACGACAATTTCCATCAAAAAGGCACTTGGGAACTCTTGGCTGAGGGCGAACAACTCAAACAGACTTTTGAAGGCGGAAAAATCGTCCTGAGCAAAATTCAGTCGCTTTCAAACTCCGAATTGGTAATCGTTCAAAAAGACGATGCTTCGGGTTCAACAATAGTCCTCACGTTAAAAAAACAATAAAAAATTGGAAAAAATATTACTTGTAAGTTCTCCAAAAGGAAAGGAAACTGCTCAAAAACTATTTCAAACGCTTAAAAAAAACGGCTATTCGGTCAACAATACTGCCGCTAAAATAGATAAAAACGCTTTGCCGGATTTGGTAATAGCGGTAATGACAGAGGATTCGGAAGTTAATCCCTCAATGATGTCGCTTTTGCACGGTTGCTCAAATTTCGGCGTTACGGTTGTACCTTTTGTTACCGTTGAAATGGAAAACAAAACCGTCAGTCAAAATTTCTTTCTTGACGAACACGATTGGATAGATGCGGCAACGGTAAATTTTCAAGAGGGTCAAGCGACACTTTTGGATATGTTGAAAAACAATTATCAGTATCTTTCAAAAAGGATAGAGAAAAAACAGCCGCAAAAACCGGCGGCAATAGTTCAAAACAAAAACCCGAAAAAAAACACTTCAAACAACAGCACACCGTCAGGTAAAGAACAGTTGTTCAAAAACCTGCTTTATATGAGTGCAGCAGTGATTGTGGTTTTGCTGTTTATCTTGGTTAACGGAGGCTTAAAACAGACTAACCGCGAGGCTGACAATTATCGCGCAAACGCCGCCTCAGGTCAGGGCGCAAATTCCGGACAAGGGGTTTCAAACGTTAAAATACAACTTTCGCAACAACTCAAAAACAGCGAACAAAATTTTGTAGGTCGTTGGAGAATGGTTGAATATTCCGACAATCAGTACCGCAGAACCCGTCAGGATAGTCTTGACCTTCAAGAACTTGTAAATGCGCTTTTGACGAGGGCTGTGCTTGTTTTCAAAGCCGACAAGACTTTTGAAAGAATAGGTTTTTCCGAAAAAACCGAAACAGGCGCATGGGAATACGACCCTCAGTCAAAATACCTAAAACTCCAACCCTCAGACGGCAACCAGTATGATGTGGTTCAGATTCAGGAGATTACAGAGAATCGCCTAATAATCGTAGTTCAGGAGAAACTCGAAACCAGCGAAGTTTTCACCAAGTTAACATTTCAAAAACAATGATGCTTATGAAAAAAGTTTTGTTTGTTTTAAGTCTTTTTCTGTGCCTTTCGTGCGGACAAAAAGCAGAAATGCTGATTATAGGAAATTGGACTCTGACAAAGGCAGAATGTGAGAATTTTGACGAATTTGCATTGGCAAAAGGGAAAATCGCCATTATGAACATCGACCAAAATATCGCACAAATTAAGCGTAATTTGGAAACGGCTCAGAGCGAGGGCGAAAGGGAAAAGTTGAAGAAAAGAATCGAAGAACTTTCTTCTAAGAAAACTCAGGCTTATCAAAGTGTCAAGACGGATATTGAAGCAACATTGAAAGCCACCGAAGGCAATATGATTTATACATTTTCAGACGGTGATAGTTATAATTTACATCAGTACAAAAGATTTTCCGTCAAAACGGATTCGGAAACTTTGAGAGGCTCTTACAAAATCATCGGTGATACTATTTCCGTGATTCTCGATAATCAGGAGCAAGACCGTTTTGTTATCAAAACACTAACCGCTTCGTCCCTTGTAATAAGCAACATTCAGGAGGAATTTCAAAAGGAAAATTCTATGAAAATGGTGCTGAATTTTAAGAAGGATTAAAAGTTAAAAAACTTGTTTAAAAAAATAAAAATTATTACTTTTGCAGACAAAATATTTTTTTAGTAATGGAAGAAAACAACTTAACTAAGGCAGAAATAATTGAGGCGGAAGAGAATTATTCCGCAGATAGTATTCAAGTGCTTGAAGGTTTGGAGGCGGTAAGAAAACGCCCCGCTATGTATATCGGCGATACCGGCGAAAGAGGTTTGCATCACCTTGTTTATGAGGTTGTTGATAACTCTATCGATGAGGCTCTTGCCGGATTTTGTACCAAAATCGACGTTACCATCAATTGGGACGAATCAATAACGGTAAAGGACAACGGTCGCGGTATTCCGACTGATTATCACGAAAAAGAAAAAAAATCGGCTTTGGAGGTTGTTTTAACAATTCTTCATGCCGGCGGTAAATTCAACAAAAATTCTTATAAAGTTTCCGGCGGTTTGCACGGTGTCGGCGTATCTTGCGTTAACGCGCTTTCAACTTATTTTGAGGCGGTTATCAAGAGAAACGGCAAAATTTACCAGCAAAAATATTCTATCGGAAAACCCACTACGGAGGTTCTTGTTATCGGCGAAACTGACATCGAAGATACTGGAACGGAAATCACTTTCAAACCCGATGACAGTATTTTTACATGCCACGTTTATCAGTACGACATTTTGGCGGCAAGACTTAGAGAACTTGCGTTTTTGAACAAAGGCGTTCATCTTGAACTTCACGATATGCGCCCTGATGAAAACGGAAACACC
>JAEEXW010000197.1 GCA_016287995.1 Bacteroidales bacterium | reverse complement strand
CAACCTCAAAACCATCGACTCTTTCGTCCAAAGGGTTTTGCGCTCGTTTTGCTACGACATCAACATAAATTCGGGCTTTTCAACGCAGACCGACGAGGCTTCGGTGCTTTCTGACTTGACCGATATGCTTTTTAAATGCGCCGATGAAGATGCGTATTTAAAAAAGCAAATGCTGTCGATGGCTGAAAAAAACATCAAAGACGGCGAAAACTGGAATTTCAGAAAGCAAGTAGAAAGCATTGCAAAACTTATTTTCACAGAAAAATATAAAGAATTTGAGGCACAACAAAACTCAATGAAAGAAAAGGGAATGTCAGAGACCGAAAAAAAATCCTACTTTGACATTTCCGCCGAACTCGTTAACTCCGTCTACGACAATTACATAGAAAAAGTGCGGGACATTGCCTCCCGGTCAAAACAAATCATCGAAACCGAACTTTGCGGCTTAACGCTTTCGGACATGGGCGCAAACATAAAAAACTGCTGCAATTTTCTTTTAACCAAGTTAGAAGAAGCAGTGGTTTCGGCTACGGCTTACAAAATGCGGGACAAAGATGACTGGCTGCCCTCAAAAGCGACAAAAATTCAAAAAGAAATCATCCCCGGTTTAAAAGCGAAACTTTATCCCGTCTTAACCGAGGCTGTTGACTTTATCGAAAACAATGCGGCGGATTTTATCACCGCAAAACTTATACGCAAAGATTTTGGAGCATTCGTTCTTATCGGCGAAATCGCAAAACTTCTGCCCGAATACAGAAAAGAAAACCGCGTAATTATGATTTCGGACGCTTCGGCGTTTTTGGACGGAATCATCGCTGAAAACGACGCACCTTTTATTTACGAAAGAACGGGCAACAAATTTGACCATATTTTTATTGACGAATTTCAAGACACCTCGCCATTTCAGTGGAACAACTTCCGCCCGCTGATTGAAAACTCCATAGCCCAAGGTTTTGACAATTTAATCGTCGGCGACGTTAAGCAGGCAATTTACAGATTCCGCGGCGGCGACTGGTCGCTTCTTAACGGCAAAGTTCAAGAGCAGATTTCAGAAGATAACATCTTGATTAACAGCCTTGACGTAAATTGGCGGTCAAGAAAAAACATCGTGGATTTCAACAACGCGGTTTTTCAAAAATCCGTTGAAACGCTTATAAACCACGGCGACAAAGACCTGCCGCTCGACTTTGAAATCTTAAAAAAAATCTATTCCGACTCTTTCCAAAAATTACCTTCGGGCAAAAACCGTTCGGGAGGAAAAGTGGAAGTAGTCTTTTTTGAAAACAAAGAAGATGAGAGCGCGGAAGAAGAAGGCGATTTCAAGGAAAAAGCCCTGAAAAAAACAGCAGAAGAAATTGACACGCTCATCAAAAGCGGCATTAAAGCAAAAAAAATCTGCGTTCTCGTCCGCAAAAAAGACGAAGCAGCCTTGACGGTGAAATACCTTTTGCAATATCAACAGCAAACTGAAAATGCGGCGGTTTACGATGTAGTTTCGTCTGATTCTCTGTACATTGCAAACTCGCTTGCCGTAAAAGTAGCCATGAGCGCAATGAAATATCTCAACAACAAGGACGATAGTTTTGCTAAGGCGGAACTCATGCACTCATATTGCACGTTAAAACAAATTGAAATCGACGAAGACACGATTTTCAAAGCCGTCAGCGACGAAGAAACCGCAAAAAAATTTATGCCCGAAGGCTTTGAAAATTTCAACGAAACGTATACCGATTTGCCGCTTTACGACCTCTCGGAAAAAATAATTGCGCTTTTCGGTTTGGAGTGTTTTGAAGGCGACGCAGAATATTTACGAACGTTTCAAGATTGTATTCTGAATTTTACAAAACAATATTCTTCTGACCTAAACAAGTTTGTTTCTTGGTGGGAACAATCCGGCATAAACACCTCAATACAGCCCTCAGACAATCAAAACGCAGTAAGCGTTATGACAGTTCATAAATCTAAGGGCTTAGATTTTTCGGTGCAATTTATTCCGTTTTGCAATTGGAAAATGGAAGATGTCAACAACCTGAATATCAATTATATTTGGGTAAAAGCACCCGAAGGTACTTGTTTTTCTTCCTTACCGTCAATGCCGATAAGGTATTCGTCTGAAATGCTAAAATCGCATTTCAAAGAATTTTACGTTCAAGAAAAACGAAACCTTTACGTTGACTCGTTGAACCTTTTGTATGTGGCTCTTACAAGGGCGGTTGACGAACTGCACATTTATTGTCCCAAACCCAAAATTTCACCAAAAAAAGAAACAAAAATAAGTCGCGTTTCAGACCTTTTGTATTTCGACATTGTTGATTCTAACGACTTATTATCAGACTTTTACGACGAAGAAACCGGCGTTTTTTTAAAAGATGAAAACCACGTTTTAGAAGAAGGCAGAAAAGTTAACGAAAAAGGAAAAAGTTTCGTTCTGTCAACCTTCAAAAATTCGCCGTGGGAAAACAAACTCGCCGTAACATCACATTCATCGGAATTTTTTATTCAAAATAGCACGTTTTTGCAAGAAAGAATCAATTACGGACTTTTTATGCACGATGTAATGTCGCGAATAGAATTTTACGAAGAATATCCGGAAGTGCTAAGAGAAATGCAGTTTCAGGGCAGAATTACGGAAGAGCAAGCCAAGGATTTGAGCCGCAAATTGAACGAAGTTTTTTCCATCGAAGAAGTAAAACATTGGTTTTCAAAAGATTGGAAAGAAGTTTTAACAGAAAAGGCTCTGCTTACAACCGAAGGCGACATAAAAATTCCCGACAGAGTTTTGATTTCGGACAAAGAAACAGTTGTCATAGACTTTAAATTCGGCGGTGAACATAAGGAATACAAAGCCCAAATTTCAGAATATGCGGCTCTGCTCAAAAAAATGAATTATCCCAACATAAAAGCGTATCTTTTCTACGCCGAAGACAAAAAAATAGAAGAAGTAAAATTAGAAAATTAAAAAAAAATTAAAATAATGAAAGCAAGTTTTTTATTGTCAACCGCAGTGCTATTAACGGCACTTAGTTCTTGTCATAAAGACGATGAAGAGGTGATAATCAACGAAATACACGTTGACACAACGGTGGTTTATTCGCCAAGTTTTATAATCGAAGATTTGGAAGAAGTAACTACGGATTTCCGTCCCGCCTTTTTGCACAAGGGCGACAAAGTGGCAATCTGCGCAATCAGCAATTCCGTAAGCGAAAGCGAAGTAAGCGAAGGCAAAGAAACCTTAAAGAATTGGGGTTTGGAAGTTTTGGAAGCCTCAAACCTCTATGCACAAGACACAAGATACGCCGGAAGCCTAAAAGAGAGAATCTCTGGTTTGCAGGAAATGCTTGACGATGAAAGCGTAAGAGCAATTTTCTTTGCACGCGGAGGTTACGGTGCGGCTCAGGTTTTGCCTTTTTTGGATTGGGAAAAATTCAAAAAATCGCCCAAATGGATTATCGGTTACAGCGACGTTACAGCCCTACACATCACTCTCAACAACATGGGCTACGAAACAATTTTAGGACCGATGATGAAAGGCTTCAACAAGGACAGCGAAAGCGTTGAAATGTTGAAAGAGATACTTTTCGGAAATTTAAAAGAAGTTTCGATTGCCAAAAACACCAATTGCATTGACGGAGTGGCAACGGCGCGACTTGTCGGCGGCAACCTTTCGCTGCTGTACGCACTTTCAGGGACAGCATTTGACATCAACACAAAAAATTCAATCCTCTTTATCGAGGACACAGGCGAGGCTAACTACTCAGTTGACAGAATGTTACTCAATCTTCAACAGTCAGGAAAACTGCAAGAGATAAAAGGCGTGATTGTGGGCGAATTTATCGGAGGAAGTCAAGGTAGCGATTTGCCGCTGAACGAAATTTTTGCTAAATATTTTTCGCCGCTTAACGTTCCCGTTTTTTACGGTCTGCCAAACGGACACGACACAAAAAATTATCCGATAATTTTAGGCTCAAAAATAACGCTGAATATCGGTGAAAAAGCGGAAATAATTTATCCGCAAACGGCAAAATAAAAAAGTTAAGATATTTTATATTTTTTTATTTGCAAAAGTTTCCTTACCTTTGCGAAATATTAAAAAAGACTTAATATGATGTGCGGACAACATAGAATAGGAGTCGTAGGCGGCGGAAGTTGGGCTACGGCTTTAATCAGCGTTTTGACCAACAATGTGAAAGAAGGCAACAAAATCAATTGGTATCTGCGCAAAAAAGAACATATTGATTACGCAATCAAACACGGTCAAAACCCGAAATATTTGAACTCGCTGATTCTCGACACCAACAAGTTGGAATTTTATAACGATTTAACCTCGATTATAAAAAATTCCGACATTTTGGTTTTTGCCGTACCGTCGGCGTTTATAGAGAGCACCATGCAGCAATATGACGGAACGCTTGAAAACCATGTCGTAGTCTCGGCAATCAAGGGTATGATTCCCGATAAAAACATAATTATGGCAGACTTTTTTCACGAAAAGTACAACGTAAACCTCGACAAAAATTTCTGCGTTTTGGCGGGTCCATGTCATGCTGAGGAGGTTGCTCTCCAAAGGTTAAGTTATTTAACTATTGCCTCCAAGGATTTGAATACTGCGGAAGATATAGCCAACTGCTTAGAATGTAGATATTTAAAAACTTCAATAACCGACGATATTTACGGAACAGAATACGCTGCGGTTTTAAAAAACGTGTTTGCGATTGCAGCCGGTGTATGTTCGGGTTTAGGCTACGGAGACAACTTTTTAGCGGTTTTGATGTCGAACGCAATCCGCGAAATGAAACGCTTTGTAGACACCGTACACCCCATAAACCGCGACATAAAATCCTCGGCTTATCTCGGCGATTTGCTCGTTACGGCATACTCAAAGTTCAGCAGAAACCGCACTTTGGGCGTTATGCTTGGTCAGGGTTATTCACTTCAAAGCGCATTGCTTGAAATGAAAATGGTGGCAGAAGGCTTTTACGGCAGCAAATGTATTTACGAGGTCAACCAAAAATACAATATAGAATTGCCAATTTGCACAGCAGTTTACAACATTTTGCACAAGGGCAACCCCGTCGGCTTTGAAATAAAACTGCTAATAGACAAAATAAGGTAAATACCGGATAAAATTTTATAGTAATGGAAATTAACGAAACTGAATTTGACGAAATACGGCCGTATTACGACAGCGAAGTTGACGGCGTTATAGCCAAACTTCTTTCGGAATCGGGATTCAGAAAAACAGTAAAATATTTCTTTCCCAATGTACCGTTTGAGGTTACGGAAAAATTATTGCGCAACGTCCATACAATCAGAGACTTTCAAACGCAATTCATAGCAAGGCTCGTTAACGGTTTGGAGAAAATGTATACCGCCGGCGTAACCTTCAACGGTTTGGAAAACGTTCCCGAAGGCAAAGGTTACCTTTTTGTTTCAAACCACAGAGACATAATTTTGGATTCGGCGTTTTTGAACACATATTTGGCGCAACACGGTCATCAGACAAGCGAAATCGCAATCGGAAGCAACCTTTTGATTTTTCCGTGGATAACCGATTTGGTAAAACTCAACCGTACGTTTGTCGTTAAAAGAAATCTTTCTGTAAAAGAACTGATGGTAAGTTCTATGATACAGTCAAAATATATCAGGCACACCATCATTGACAAAAAGACTTCTATTTGGATTGCTCAAAGGGAAGGCCGCACTAAAAACGGCGACGACAAAACTCAGGGCAGCGTCTTGAAAATGTTCAACATGGCAGCCTCAGGCGATGTTCTTTCGTCGCTTGCCGAAATGAACATTGTCCCGATGACAATTTCATACGAATACGACCCCGTGGACGTATACAAAGTAATTGAACAATACAACAAAAAAATCGACCCGGAATTTAAGAAAAACAAGGTCGATGACGTTGCCGGAATGCGCAACGGTCTTACCTGCAAAAAAGGCCGTGTCAACATCACTCTCGGTAAATCAGTCAGCGAAGAAATCTTAAAAATGCCCAAAGCACCAAACAAAAACATTCAGTACGAAGAGGTTGCGAAA
>JAEEXW010000196.1 GCA_016287995.1 Bacteroidales bacterium | reverse complement strand
TGACAACGAATATGACCCGCAGCACGTTGCGTATATGATGTATACTGTGCAAAAGATTCTTTACAAAAAAGGGGAATACCAAGAGGCTCTACAATACGCTCTCGAATGTGAAAAAAGGGCACATAAATATAATAGTATCAATTATATAGATAGTCTTTTGAGCGATATATCAAACATTTACCTTTCGCTCGATGATTACGAAAATGCCCGCCGCTATATGACCGAAGCGTTTGTATACAGCGAACCTCAAAACCAAAAAATCCTCCTCCAATCCATCGCCTTCATCAACCGTCAACTCAACTACCAAGCCGACAGCGAATATTTCGACAACTGGGCTGAGAGTATTGACGATGAAGGACAAACAAACGAGGCGTGATTATAACTACAACGGATTAAAGTTTTGGCGGCGGATTTCTTCTGCCGTCAATGTTGGAATATAATTTTGAGTATTGTTAAAAAAAATGCAAAGTATGAAAAAAATTACCATAGATATTGACGATACAAATTCATTAGATGGAATTCTTAATTCTCAGAAATTTAAAGAGGCTGAGCATATTATTATCAAAGGTACTTCGGAAGAGGGTCTTTTCAAATTTGTCAACATAAACAAAACCCATTTCGTAAAAGTATTAGATTTGAGCAAGACTTGTTTCCTTATCCAGGGTTATTTATTTAAAAATCATTTGCACCAAATAGATTTTTTAGGTAATTTGCGAGAAATCATTTTGCCTGAAAATCTTGAAACCTTAAAAACAGGTTCAATTCATTGTGTCGATAATCTGCAAAAAATCACATTCCCAAAAAATCTGAAAAAAATAGAACACCACGCTATTGAAGCGTATAATCTAAAAAAAATAATTCTCCCCGATACTATTGAGGTAATTGAAAGTGCAACATTTTCTCGGTGTGAGAAACTTACAGAAATCAATATTCCCAAAAACGTTAAAAAATTTCACTCACCTTTTGATTGGTGCTTAAAAGTAAAGAAAATCAATCTGTCGCCGGAAAACAAAAATTTCAAAATCATCAACAATGCAATATTTTCAGCGGACGGCAAAAATCTTATCTGTGTGCCTCCCGCGTTGAGTGAAAACTACGAAATACCTTTTGGAACGGAAGTTTTGGAAAGCGGCTGTTTTGACAGTTTCCAAGGCAAATCGGTTGTTATACCCGAAAGTGTCAAAACCATAAAACACGGTGCTTTTAAAAATTGTTTAAAACTTGAAACTGTTCTAATTCCGGATTCGGTTGTGGAAATGGATAATTTCTGTTTTATGCAATGCGACAAATTAAAAAACATAAGGCTGTCAGAAAAAATTGTCAACATCGATAAATCGTTTTTCTATAATTGCGGAAATGTTAAAACCATAACGTTACCAGAAAAACTTGAATTTATAAAATCTGGCAGTTTGTCAGGCTTATATGCCTTGAATAAAATTATAATTTCGCCAAATAATCCCAATTTTAGCACATATAACGGCGCACTTTACACCAAAGATATGAAACGGCTTATTGAGATTCCGAGCGGCAAGGCTGAAAAATAAAAAAAGCGATAAAATAAAAAACTTTTTGTATATTTGCGAAAATAAATTTAAATACAACAAAATGGAAAAGACAACAACAACGAGTTTAACATTTGAGGAAGAACTTCTTGCAGCCGTATACTATAATAATGTTGCAAAAGTTGAATGGCTGATTGGCATGGATTATTTTAAGCCGTCTATGGTAACAGAGCCAGTTGAAGTTTATGATGAGACTATTCCATTGTATTGGATTACAATATGTTACAAATATTTGCTCCATTACGATGAATATGCAAAACCGCGTCAAGCCGTTGACAAAATGCTGATGCTTTGGAAAGAGCGTTTCAATTTGGATACCGACGAACTTATTGACTTGAAAAAATGCCATAAGAATGACGACGATGAAGATGCAGAATCCGGCGAATTTGAGGAAGGTCAACCTTGGTTTATGGGAGGTCTTACATACCAAGATTTCAAAAATTCAGGGGCAAAAGATATTGATTATGAACTCTACAAAGCCGTATGTACAAAAAACATACCGGTGATAGTTGACTGCCTTCAACGCGGAGCAATGCCCGATGCAAAAATCATAGACCGAGATGGTAATCCGTGTTCAACTTTTGCAATGTACCACTATCATAGATGTTACCGTTCCGGCTATGTTCCGGGCAAGGAAAAACCAATAGGACGATACGATATTGGTGCTTTAATCAACGAAGCGTCTGATGAGCAAATCCTTTATCTGCTTGACCAAAACGTTAATCAACGCACAATTACCCCCGCAAACATATTCAGCGAATTTGTTTCCAAAGCGCACGCAGAAGATGAACTCACCCCCGAAACCAAAGATATGATAGACAATTTTGTAAGCGAAATTGACAAACCGGGGGCTGTTCTTGTAATGTTTGACGAAGGCAAAATATTTGCAAGTTGGGATATGAACTATATGTGCAAATCCAAATATGCGTATAAATATTTGATTAAACGAGTTTTCTGTCATTCAAAATACATAGTAATCCGCGTAGGAGGATATTCTTACCGCGTTGCCGATATGGTATTAGGGTATGTAAAGTATCTTCCCGAAAACCGCACATACGTAGAGCATTTCTCGGACAGCAGCGACGAAGGCGATTGGGATTACCGTCCGCCGAGAATCAAAACAGTAAATATGAACCATTACACGTTTAGCCCCGATATGGACATCGTAAACAAAGCCGAAGAATACGATTTCAAGACATTCGGCAACAATAGCGGTTCGCATACAATGGTTCATTTTTATGTCAACAACATCACGACGGGTTGGTATAACGAAAAAGGCGAGTTCTTTTCGTTTTATGACAATAACCGCGGATTAGAAGCAATTTCTGACGTTGCAATGATTTACGGATACGACAATTTGGCACCCGCAACGGCCGCCGTCGCCACTTTTACATACGATGACGACGGGGATTCAATCTTTGCAGGGGATTCCATTCACAAAAACCGCCGCAGCCGCACATCGTCGCAGAAAAAACTCATTGAGGATTCCGGCGTCAAATTGCTTGACTTGACTGACAAAAAAATTAAAGCATTATTAGAAGAAGAATATAAAATGCGACTAGAATATGAATCTCACGAAAAAGGCTGAGTGTAAGGCTATTGCAACGGATTAAAGTTTTGGCGGCGGATTTCCTCTGCCGTCAAGATTACGGATTTGTATTTTTTATTTATCCCTTTTTAATATCAACGATTCCCTATCAAAATCACTGAAATACAAATTGTTTTCATCTTTCATCTCTAAACCAAGCAAATAAAGAAGTTTAGCAATTGGAAATTCAAAATCGTTAATACTGTCATCCCAACTGCGGGCATATCCCAAAATACCATATTTTTTTATGGCATTAATTGCCGCTTTGCAAACCTCTTGTGTGAAATCGTCAAAATTAACAACGGTATCCAAAACAAGTTTTGTGTCTTCAAACATAAAATTTTTGCCGCCAAAATTTGTCGCGTCAGAAAAATAATGAATAACTATACGTAAATTATCATTTTTTTTGTACAGACGAACAAGATGACCGTCAGGTTCGTCTTGCCAAACAAACTTACAAGATCTATCTGATTCTTCAAAATGGTCGCTATGAAATTTCAAAGCCCAAAGACCGTTGATAAGCGAATTTAACGGATTTTCGCCCATATACGTTGATTGAAAACGGTAATGTCTGCCATCAAAATCCATTTCAACAACAGCCGCACCGTAATATTCAAAATCAAATTTAAAGTTAATTGCTGCCATAATAATTTACAATTTGAAATCACTCCTCTTCCATCACCCAATCCACGATGTTCTTTTCCGCGCTTGAAAAACTTACACCGACTTTTATCACTGGACGGTCGTCCATTTTGAAACGTCCGGCGTATTTTTTTACGTTTATCTGATTGAGAGCCGTTTGAGCGTCTTGGTCAATTTTAAATTCAAAAATATAAACATATTTTTTGTTAATCAAAATGCTGTCGGCACGGCCTTTTGAAAAGTGCGCCTCGCTGATGATGTATTCGCCCAAAATGGTGAACAACAAGTAGATAACGTTTTGAAAATCACGTTCAATAAGGCGGAGACTCTTGTTTTGGGCGTATGGCAATGCGCTAAACAAGGCTTTCATACGCTCGATTGCGCCCTCAACATCGCCGGTGCGAAAATCTTCCTTGAATTTTGTGTAATCCAATCCTGACGGATTTTCCATTGTAGTGTAAAACTCCTTGGCAAGCGATTCAAAAAAACTCATTTCTACTTCGTAATCCGGAAATCCGAGAGTATACGACCTGTATTCTTTGTCATACGATTTGATTGTCAGATAGCCGGTGTAATACAGCAACGGCACGAGGTCTGTTCTAAACTCGTCATCCTTGTAGTCAATCAGAGCGTCTTTGCCATATTCCAAGTCGCCTCGAAGAGTTTTGATGTCAAAATAAGTATTTTTAATCCGTTGCATAAGGATTGTGGGCGTTCCTGTTTTGTACCAATAATTTTGAAAATCTTTGCCCTGCAACGCAGAAAACAGACTCACGGGATTGAATACTTTGATTCCCCGCTCGTGAAACAAGTATGAATCGTACCATTTTTTGAGTTCGGCGAGCATTTCGTCAAACGAAATTTCTTCCTGATTTGCAAAGGCTTGGATTTCGTCTTTGAAATACGACAACAATTCGTCATGCGTAATACCGCAGACTGCCGAATAATTCTGTTACAACGAGATGTCGTATGGCTGGTTTGTACCGCTGAAAATAGAAGTCTTGGCGTATTTTGTAACGCCCGTCAAGAAAACAAAACGGAAATACCTGTCGGCAGACTTCAACACCGAGAAAAAACCACGGTAAATTTCCTTGTCTGTTTCAAGATTAACGCTCTTAATTAGCGGATTGTCATATTCATCCACAATCATCACGGTTTGAAGTCCGGTTTTCTCATATACGGCTTTCAAATCATACTCCAAACGAAACGACAACGAAAAACTTTCGACCTTCATCGGTTCGTTTTTTATTTTTTCATCAAGAGCCTCAATCCTCTCCTTGATGGCACTCTCATCGAATTGTATACCGTTTCCGTCCTCGTATTCCTGCAAGGTAACCCTAATTTTGTCGATAAGCGTTATTGACCCTACTGTATAGTCGCCGCTCACGAAGTCGAGGTAAATCACGGGATACTTAATCCAATCTTTCTCCAAATCATAGATTTTCAAACCTTCAAAGAGATGCTTCTTGCCTTCAAAATATGCGCGCAAAGTATTACAAAACAGACTTTTTCCAAATCTGCGCGGACGGGCAAGAAAATAGGTTTTGCCTTTATGTGCAAGATTATAAACATATTCAGTCTTGTCAACATAGACACATTTTTTATTTCTAAGGTCTTCAAAACTCTGTATGCTAAGCGGATAATTCATCATAATACTTTGCTTTTTTCGGGTTTATCAATGCGCAAAGATAATGTTTTTTGCGGGGAAAGCAAAAAATTTAATCATATCCTATATACATAAAACTCAATTTAAACCTTTCTCATCTTTCTCCGTCAAACCCATAAAACTAATACAAAAAATCAGATGAGAAAAATAATTCTTACACTCGCGGCGGCTGCCGCAGTATTTTCGCTGAGCCAGTCTTGCAGCAACGGCGGCGAAAAATGTAAAAACGACACAAACTGTCAGGAAACAGAACAATGCTGTCAAAACGGTGAAAACCAAGTCGTTAAAGCCATGATGGATCGCCGCAGTATCCGCAAGTACAAAGACACTCCCGTTGAACACGAGAAACTTGAAACAATCGTAAAATGCGGAATCAACGCTCCAAGCGGTATGAACAAACAGCCGTGGGAAATCCGCGTAGTGGAAAGTCAGGAACTTATCAACCAAGTAAACGAGGTTTATAAAAACGCCAACGCCGAAGCCGTTGCCAAAGACCCGGACTTCAAAAATATGTTCCGCAACGCTCCCAACATCATCTGCGTTGCCGCTGAAAACAATGCCGGTCTCGACTGCGGACTCCTCGGCGAAAATAT
>JAEEXW010000195.1 GCA_016287995.1 Bacteroidales bacterium | reverse complement strand
TATTTTAAAATTTCAAAAAACATATATTGTCCTTCAAGCACCAACCAAATGCCCGTAGGTAATTATCTGTTTCCATTCAAAGGCGTTTTGGACGGCGGCGGACATACGGTTTCGGGTTTCTTATGCGACCACAAAACCGCCGACAATATGGGTTTTATCGGTTATAACAGCGGCATAATCTGCAATCTCAGACTTTCACGCTCGCCTATTACGGGAAGATATTACAGCGGCGGAATTTGCGGTTTTAACACCGGCGAGATTTTCAACTGCATACACGACTCAGCATCTGTTACCGGCAGCAATTACAGCGGCGGAATTTGCGGTTACAGCAAAGGCCTAATTTCATTTGCCAAAAATACGGGAACAATAAAAGGCGACTATTTTGTAGGCGGAATCATCGGTGAAAATACCGGCAGGCTTGATTCTTGCACAAACAAAGGCATAATAAGCGGCATTTCTTCAATAGGCGGAATCTCAGGCAACTGTGCCGGCGATATGGAAAGATGTGTAAATTTTGCCTCAATACACGGCTCTGACAATACGGGCGGAGTTTCAGGCAGAAATAGTTATGCCACAATATCTCTCAGCAGCAATTTTGGCGAAGTAGCAGGCGGCGACTGCACCGGTGGAATCACCGGTCTTAATGAAGGAACTATTATAAAATCCGAAAACCACGGCACGGTTTCGGCTGTACTCTCTACGGGCGGAATAGCAGGAAAAGGCGGCAGAATATATTTCTGCGTCAACTATTCCGATGTTACCTCATCGGGTAACAACGCAGGCGGAATTGTCGGAGCAAGCAAAAACAACAGCGAACTGAAATATTGTATCAACAAAGGCATTGTTTCTGCCTCAGCGTTTGCAGGCGGAATATGCGCCGACAACGGAGGTAAAATAAACTCATGTGTCAACTTCGGCGAAATACGTTCCTCATATTACGTTGGCGGAATATGCGGTTATAATTCCAACATAATAACTTCTTGTCTCTTTTACAACAAAGTATCAGGAAGTTCCTACACGGGTGCAATTTGCGGTCGACACAACTCAGGAACAATAACAAACTGCTTCTACGACAAAGGCACATGCCCTGCCGGCGGTATCAACAACGTTGACATTCCCGCAAAGGCTGTCGGACTCAACAAAAGTCTGATGATAGGCGATGCCCTAAAAGAATCGCTCAACAACTTGGATTTCATCTTCTTTCAAGGAGAATATCCGCAGCCTAAAATGCAGTAAAATTTAGTCTTTTATCAAATTAAGAATCTTCTTGGCATCGGAATCACCCTCCGATGCTTCTTTTTTTATGTCTTTCAAAACCTCATCACCGCCTTTTGGATTACCTACGGCAAGTTTGAAAAGTTCAGCAGCCTTTTTCTCGTCTTTTGCAACAACTTTTCCTTTCAGATAGCACTTTCCGAGACGATACTGTGCTTTTGCAAATTCTTGATTAGCAGACTTTTGATACCATTCAAACGCTGCTTTGTTGTCTTCGGCAACTCCCCTACCCTTGTCGTAACATCTGCCGAGATAATACTGTGCTTTTTTATTACCTTTTTCGGCAGCAGATAGAAACTTAGGAAAAGCCTCCTTATATTTTTTAGCCTCGTAAAGTGCTTTTCCTTCTTGATAAATCTCTTTCGGGGTTTGCGCGTTTAACGAAATAAAAAACATCACAAACGCCAATAATGCAATAATTTTTTTCATATCTATGTTTTTTTTTGAAATTTCTGCCGCAAAGTTGTGAAAAAAAACATACTTTTGCAACAACTAAGAATTTTAAAAATACTAAAAGAAATGAAAAAAATTTTTATTTTATTAATGCTGACAATGACCGTTTTAGCGGCAAAAAGTCAATATTACAGCAACTCGCAAAAATTCATTTATTCATGCCGCAACATTCCGGCGTTTCACACTTATGAAGACGAACAAGTATATTTTGTAAAATGCGATTTAGACCCTGTGGTTGCTAAATATACAAATTCTGCCAAAATATCTTCGCTTCTAAAACTCGAACCTTGGAAACAAACCGAAAACGAAGATGAAGCATTTTTGGTAATCAATATAAAAATGGCGGATTTTATCGTTGACATGGGCGCAAGAGAAGTTGTTGACGGTTTAGGCAGAAGAATGTTTACCCCGAAAGGCGAATGTATGATGACAACCGCCCTTGAAATAAAATCGGAACTTGATGACGCAATTTATCCTGAAAATTCGGTAGTCTCCGGCACGGAGGTTGACAAACTCTATCCCGAACCTTTTTTAGCGGAAAATTTTGTAAGGGACAACCGCGAATTTTACGAGCGTCAGGCAGTAACGACACAAGTAGAAAGTCTCACAAACGAAATCAACCGTTATATGTTTGAAAAATATCTTTATGGTTTCAGGGACGAAAATATCCGCATTTATTTTTTTGACTCGCCCAAAAACAAGTATTACGAACAGCATAAAAAAGCGAAAGAAGAACTTTCGGCAATTTTCAAGGATTTGTCAGAAACACAAGACATAATTACGGCACGCAAAAGAGCAGACAACTATATACAACATTTTCAAACCGTTTATAAATCTCTTGACATAAACAACAAAAAGCAATCAAACGCCAAAATGCAAATGCTTTGGAATCTTGCAGTCTTGAATTACGCATTGGATTATTTGGACGTTGCAAAACAATACGCCGAGGATTTAAAAACACAGTTTCCCAACAGCGAAGCCGACAAAATCATAAAACAAATAAGCACAACAAAAAAGATACTCAAAGAACACGAACTTTCAACAAGATTTTTTTAACACGACAAAAGGCTGTCAAAAAAGCAAATTGGAATGTAGACGGCTCGTCTGCAACTGTCTGTAAGGCAGGCTGGCAGACTGCAATCCATCTTTTTAGACAGCCTCATTGTATTTATTTTAGTCTAATATTTTGAACTGATTTTGTTTTTTTACGTATAACACTAACACTTATTTAAGTTTTCTACTGAATCTTTCTAAGGTATTCTCTTAAAATGAATTACAAAGTTTGTACAGAAAATAAATAGTATGTTATTTTGTCCCTATAAATCATTAAAAATTTAATATCATGGACAGTCTGATAACACAAAGGGACAGCGTAAATAGTTGGATGTTTCGCTACGGAGTTAGATTCGGAATCTACAAAAACGGTGAGTTCAAGGAACAAATCTTTCCGTTTGACGCCATCGCCCGCAAAATTTCGGGGCGCGAATGGCAACGACTTGAACGCGGACTTATCCAACGCGTCAAGGCTCTCAACCTTTTTCTCAACGATATTTACGGTGACAAAAAAATCGTGAAAGATAATGTTGTGCCGGAAGATTTCGTCTACTCGTCGAAAGGCTATCTCCCTTTTTGCGAAGGACTTACGCCGCCCAAAAATGTCTGGTCGCATATTTCGGGTATCGATTTGGTACATGGCAAAGACGACGAATGGTATATCTTGGAAGATAATCTAAGGATTCCTTCCGGGGCGTCTTATCCGCTGATTGCAAGAGAAATAACACGCAACGTGTCGCCCGAAACTTTTGAAAATAATGCTATTTGCGACAATCGCAACTACGCTCAACTCCTCAAAAATATGATGGAGTACGTCAAAAAAGATGGTATCAATGTCATTTTGACTCCCGGACGTTACAATTCGGCATATTTTGAACATTCGTATTTCGCCGAAAAAACGGGTGCAATTTTGGCAACAGGTCAGGATCTTTACGTGGAGGGCGACAAATTGTATTACAAAACAATAGGCGGCGAAAAACAACTTGTTGGCGTTGTATATCGCAGAATTTCAGATGAATATCTCGACCCGATGGTGTTCAATTCCGATTCGCTGATTGGTGTACCAAACATCATGCAGGTTTACAAAGCCGGAAATGTTGCTATCGTGAATGCTCCCGGAAATGGCGTTGCCGACGACAAAGGTATTTATTATTTTGTACCAAAAATGATAAAATATTATCTCAACGAAGAGCCAATCCTGAAAAATGCGCCAACGTATTTGCCTTTTTACGAGGACGACAAAAAATATGTTCTCGAAAATCTCAGACGGCTTGTTATTAAGGACGTTGCCGAGGCGGGCGGCTATGGTGTTATCTTTTGCGAAAAACTCTCCGATGAGAAGTTCAACGAAATCAAAAACCTCGTAATCTCACAGCCAAGACGTTGGATTGCTCAGGAAGTGGTTGATTTCAAAGAACTTCCGATTTTTGAAGGCGACCGAATTGTTGAACGCAAAGCCGACCTGCGTGCATACGTCATCTCAGGCGAGGATACTGTGGTTTGGAAATGCGGATTAACTCGTTTTTCCCGCAATCCCGATTCCTTTATCGTTAATTCGTCGCAAGGTGGCGGCTTTAAAGATACTTGGGTGATGGACAATTGAGAATTGAAAATTGAAAATTGAAAATTAAAAATTAAAAATTCATAATTAAAAATGAACAGTTTTATTTCAACGGCGAAGGCTAATAGATTATTTTGGCTTGCAAGGTATGTGGAAAGAGTCTTTATTAGCCTCAACGCCATCAGAAAATATATTGATACCGACATCGACGGTGCAACAAACGCATATAGAGAGTTTTGCGCAATCACCTCGATACCAAACAATTACACCGACGCAAAGGATTTTCGCAAAAAAATTCTTTACGACAAAAATAATTCGGCAAGCATTTACAGTATGTTAATCAATGCTTTTGACAATGGCATCGAACTCCGCGAAGACATCACTTCCGAATCGTTGTCGTATATTCATTTAGCATTGGAAATAATGGAAAAATGTGCCGCTGAAAATGCCAAAATCTTCGCTCTTCAACCCATTGCTGATTATATGATGTCGTTTTGGGGCAGTATCGACGAGAATGTTATCACGTTAACAAAAATGAACATCTTACGACTCGGCCGCAGGTTGGAAAGTCTGGATATGAATCTTCGTTTGCGTACCAATTGGGACTATATTAACGAAATTCTCAAAGGTGGTGTTTTAACAAATGCAAATATGCTTTCGTCTGTTACCGACAATGCAAAAATTCTGAGACTCAAAGAGTTGATAGAAAGTCATCACGGAGAAAATCACGGTGAGGATTTCTCGGAAATTATTGACTGTATCAACTCACTTTTTACTGCAAAAATATGATTTTGGAGTTTGAACAAAAGAGCGTTTCAAGGTTTTCGCAGCCAGTGAAAAACCATGCGTTTTTGCTGCGCTGCAAACCTTACGAAAATATTATTCAGCGTTTAGTATCTTTCAATGCCGAAATATCAGGTTGCAACATGATATTTGCCCAAAAGGATAGTTTTGGTAACAACGTTATTTTTTCCAATATCAATGATTACCATGATAGTTTCACTTTGAAGACTTCCGGCAAAGTGGAAGTGTTGGAAACCAATAAAGATACTTTTCTGAATCCGATATTTTGTTATCCCTCACCGCTTTGCATTTGGGACAACGAAATGGCGGATTTTGCGCTTAAATGCTCTAATTCTAATATCGAAGATACTGTTAAAAAAATATGCAATTTTGTAAATAATAGAATAAAATACAAAACCGGAACAACTTGTGTTTCAACAAATTCGTTAGACGCATTTACGATTGGGTGCGGAGTTTGTCAAGATTATTCACATGTTATGATTTCGATGTTGAGGTCGCTAAAAATTCCGGCGAGATATGTTGCGGGATACGTCAAAGGTTTAACAGTGAGTCATGCTTGGACAGAGGTTTATTACGATGGATTTTGGCATGGCTTCGACGCTACGGAAAACTCGTCGCAATTAGACGGCTATATTAAAATTGCCATCGGTCGCGACGCCTCAGATTGTCCGCTCAACAGAGGAATTTTTGTTGGTAATGTATCAGAAACCGTGGAAATCGAAATAAAAGTAAAGGAGTAGTAAAAACTATGATAAAAACCATTTTTTCAGCGGGTTTGCCGGTTGACGAGCAGTTGTTAATTCAGAAAAATAGTATTCGTGGCAATAACGAGGGCAAAAGGCTTTGCGTTGTTACCGGCACTCACGGCGACGAACTCGAAGGTCAATATGTGTGTTATTTGTTGACGGAATTTCTGCAACGTAACACCGATAAAATTAGCGG
>JAEEXW010000194.1 GCA_016287995.1 Bacteroidales bacterium | reverse complement strand
GGTTGTTTCAGAGCAAATCAGCGAATTAATTGCACTTGCAGACTGCCGTGATAATATGAAAATTGTTGCAATGATGAAACGCATTGTTCCTGAATTTAAGAGTGAAAATTCGGTTTACGAAGAGTTGGACAATCTCAACGCAGCAGCAAGCAACAACGCAGCCGAATTAGATTCAAATTTAGCAACCGAAGAAAAATATCCCGTTGTTGAAAAAGACTTTCAGAAAAAAAGCCGCATAGTCTACTCCAACAAAAAGGGATTCCCGATAGGAAAGAAATTTTCACTGATACATTAATTATAGGAAAATGAAACAACGGGCGAAAAAAATTTCGCCCGTTGTTTTTTTATTTTGCGGACAGCAAAATTTTTTATTACTTTGAGCAGAAAAAAACGACCAAACATCAAAAAAATTTACCATTATGAAAAAATTCATATTAACACTCCTTGCTTTTTTGCCGTTGACAGACTTTTGTCAGACACAGTGGCAGACAGCCTGCATAGAAACTTTAGACCGTCCTGAAACCGTCTACGACAACATCACAATCGACAAAAAAGCGTGTACGATTACCAAAAACGGAAAAACGTACAAACTTTACGGCAAGATTCAGTTTGTAGAAAACTGGGGCGACATAAAAATTCAAATCGTAGAAAACTGGCCGGATATGAAAATAAAATTTGTAGACAACTGGGCTGACGGCTGCGGAAAATTTCAAGTCGTGGACAACTGGCCTGAATTGAAAGTCCAGATTGTCAACAACTGGGGCGATATAAAAGTCAAAATCGTGGAAAACTGGCCGGGATTTTAATAAAAGAAAACGGGGCGTTTTCACGTCCCGTTTTTCGTTTATTTTACATCGTCCCAGTCGTCGGTTCTAAACGGATAAGCGGGAATCATTCCGCCGCCGTAAAGCAGATTTCCTGTATAAAAATCTTTGAAACAATATCTCACTGCGACAGGTTTTTCAACTTTTTTGCTTGAAACTACCACGTGGTTTGTCTGCCAACGAAGCCATACACTGTCAGCGGGATAAAACTTTTTGTCCTCGCCCGCTATTTCAAAACCGTCAATCATATAATTGCTGCAAATTCCCATTTGAAGGTTGTCAAAACCCACAAAAGCCTCGTTTTTTTCAACAATCAACTCCTTGAAAACAGGACCTGAGGTGATAAAAGTTTCATAACCGTATGTTTTGTTAAGTGATAATGCTGCAAGTCTTTGTCCGACAGCCTTTTTCTGACGCGGGTGAATATTATAACGCTCCTCAGGCAAAGCCAAATCCGAAGTCGTAACTAAACCACAATTTTTCACCTCTTTTGCCACTTTGAACTGAGCCTCCCTCAAAAAAGGCGCATCGCCTGAGCCGTAATCGTAAGGCGCGATTTCAACCATATAAAAAGGTATGTCGCCCAATCCGATGTCAGAGCGCCAAAGCGAAATCATACTTTTAAGTCTCTGATAATAAGTCTTATGCTGACCAACGTTAGAGCAACCTTGATACCAAATCACACCTTTATAAGTGAATTTATGAACAGGCCAAAACATTGCGTTATAGGGCAACAAAATTTTCAAATATTCCTCCTTAACGGCTTCAATGTCTTCTTTTTTTGTTGAAACGCCGTGTTGTTCAAGAAGTTGCTTACTCATCCAACTTTCAACTACCGTGCCGCCGTAAGCCGCGCTGACGATTCCGACCGGACAGCCTAACGAATGGCTCAACGCTTTCGCATAATACCACGCAACGGCTGAATATTCCGTAGAATTTTTGACATTCGGCACTGTCCAAACAGCGTCAACATCTTCTTCCAGATTGTAAGAATGTTTAAGCGGCACGGTAAAAAATCTCACTCTGTCGGCTTGGTCGGCAGAAAACATGATCTCTTCAAAACCGTCCTCGACATTGCAGCCCGGAAAGCCTTTGAGCGGCATTTGCATATTAGACTGACCCGATGCCAACCAGACTTCACCGATTAAAATGTTGGAAAGTTCAACGGATTTTTTGTCGCTCAAATCGGTAAACTTTACTGTCTGCGGCTCAAAAGTAAAATTTTTTGTCGTAACGGTAACAGAAAAATTTCCGTCTTTATCTGCCTGAGTGCTAAATTTTTGCGAGTTCCAAGAGACTGAAACTTCAACTTTTGCGTTTTTAGCCGCCTTGCCCCAAAACCTCACATCGGCATTTTGCTGAATAACCATGTTAGAGCCGATAATATTGGGCAGTTTTATTTCTGCTTTTACCGCCGAAAAACAGAAAAAGAATGTAATTAGTAAAAGGATTTTTTTCATGATATTTAATTAATTTAAAAAAAATATTCTATGCTGCAAAAATATAATTTTTAAAAGTTTTTGCAAAAAAAATCTCGTTTCAGCAGTTTTCGCGTATGAAAATTGCTGAAACGAGATTTTTTTTATGTGTTTCAGCAATTTTCGTTAATGAAATTTGCTGAAACGAGATTTTTAAAAGCGAATAATTTTTTATTTCTGGAATACGTAAAATGCTTTGTACGCCATGTAAGTGTCTAATTTTGAAACAGTTTCGTATGGAGCGTGCATTGAAAGAACAGGAACTCCAACGTCAATAGTGTCGATGTTTAAGTTAGCCATGTAAAGTGCAACTGTTCCGCCGCCGCCGAGGTCAACTTTTCCGAGTTCGCCGTTTTGCCAGATAACGCCCTCTTTGTCAAAGAGATGATGAATTTCTGCAACAAATTCTGCATTTGCGTCAGATGTGCCTGATTTACCTCTTGAACCTGTAAATTTCGTTACAACAACGCCATAATTCAAGAACGATGAATTTGCTTTTTCAAAAACATCAGGGAATGTCGGGTCGTAAGCCGAATTTACGTCAGCAGACAAACATTTTGAATTTGAAAATACTTTTCTCGGATTTGCGCCCAATGTTGCAGCCAAATCTTCAATAAAATATTTCAGATAACTTGAATTTAAGCCTGTGTTGCCGTCAGAACCAGTTTCTTCCTTGTCGGTAAGAACTGCGATTGCGGTTTTTTTCGGATTCTCAATGTCCAAAATTGCGCGAAGTTCAGGATAAGCACAAACTTTGTCGTCATGTCCGTATGCACCAATCATTGAACGGTCAAAACCAATGTCCTTCGGTTTGAAAGCAGGTACGGCTTCAAGTTCTGAATTTAACAAATCGCCTTCAACAATGCCGTATTTTTCGTTCAAAATATTCAAAATGTTGGTTTTGACACGGTTTGAAATATCCTCGCCTTTTACACAAGTGGCTCCGATAAGAATATTTAATTCTTCACCTTTGATGATTTCGTTAGCGGGACGTTTCATCTGATTTTGAGCCAAATGCGGCAAAAGGTCTGTCACCAAAAATACAGGGTCATTGTCGTCTTCACCGATGTTGACAGTAATTTTTTCGCCGTCTTTTTTTATGATAACACCGTGAAGCGAAAGCGGAGTTGCCGTCCATTGATATTTTTTGATTCCGCCGTAATAATGCGTTTTGAAAAAGGCGAGTTCTTCTTGTTCGTAAAGGGGATTTTCTTTCAAATCGAGTCTCGGCGAGTCGATATGAGCGGCAGTGATGTTGATTCCATCTTCCAAGTTTTCGCCTATAACAGCCAAAATAACGGCTTTACCGCGATTGTCAAAATAAATTTTGTCGCCTTTTGAAACTTTGTCGCCGAAATTAAATTTTTTGAAACCTTTTTTCTCCGCTTCTTTAATTGCGAAAATATTGATTTCTCTTTCGGTTTTTGCTTTTGCCATAAAGTCTTTGTAACCTTCACAAAACGCTTCTGCTTTTTTGATTTCCTCATCGCTCAAAACGAGTGAAGCGTTTTTCCTGTCCATAAAAAATTTTTTAGCCTCTTCTTTTGTCATGATTTTTTTGTATTAAAAATTCATTGACAAAGGTAATAATTTTTTTTTTAAGACACACAAAATTTCAAGGCTTAAATAGCAAATTCATTTGTCCAATAAATCTTTTACAACGATAATAATTGGAAATTTTGTCCGGAAATTTTGCTTCGGCAGGCGGTGTCATTTCAAAAATAAACTCATATTCACCGCAAACTAATGCACACATAATCAAATTATAACATACATTATAAGATTGCTTCGGATTCAAAAGTATGATTTGTTGTGCATCGTTGGCGAAGTTTAGTTTAGTTTTTCTCAAAATATCGTAACATTTTGAGAAATCGGAGGATATAAATTCTTCTGGAAATTCTTCTTCGCCTATCTTCCGCAAATCAATATGCAAAATATCCATTGAATTATTGTGAATATAAACATAATGCTTATCATCGCATTTCATATATTCAAACTTGTTTTTGTGGGCAAAAAATTCTTCCGGCGTTGTATAACACAGCATAGCACCGGCGGAAAAATTAGGGTATTTTTCATAATTATTTAAGACAAAATATTGAGCCGTATCCGTATTATTTTGGAAATTAATGCGTAAATACGGCACAATAGTATCTTTCAAAATAGTATCGTTATTTTGTATATAATCAATATGCATACTGATTGTTATCTGCGCATGGATAACAGACACGAAATGCAACATCAGAATTAATAACAAACACTTTCTCATCGTCTAAAAAGGGTATTTAAAATGTCATTTTGTCAGTTTTTCGCATAAATCAAAAAAAATGAGACTGACAAAATAGCCAGTCTCATCTTTTTACTTATATGATTGCAATTTATTTTCCTTCGTTTTTCGACTTGATAAATTCAACAGCCTTGTCAACGTCTTCGGTAATATTAAGAACGGTGTCAAGTTGCGAAATTGATATTAGTCTTTCAACAGCGGTCTGCAAACCCGTGAGAACGAAAATGCCACCCGCATTTTTACAAAGTCTGTTAGCAACCAATATTGCACTCAACCCTGAACTGTCACAATAGCGTGCCTTTCTTAAATCTATTATTATGTTCTTCTCTCCGTTACCGGCCACCAAAACCAATTCAGATTTAACGGCAGGGGCAATATGTGTATCCAATTTTTCAACCAACACGCTTATCACGGTGTAGTTGTCTCTTTTTACCACTTCAAATTGTTTCTCGTCCATAGTTGATTATTTTATTTATCAGTTAAACAAACGTTTTTATTCTGCCTTACCGTCGAATTTTTCTTTCAAGGCCTTTGCAGCATCGCTGTCAAGCATATCCATAAATTTGTTAGAATTATCGCTGATAATATTCTTAACTTCTTTATCTTTGCTATTTTCGCGTTTCTGTCTCGGCTTCGGATCTTCCCATACTCTTGTGTGAGAAAGGATGATACGTTTTGCAGCCTTAGAAAATTCGAGAACCTTGAACGGAAGTTTCTCATCTACTTTACACTGAGAACCGTCTTCTTTTACGAGATGTCTCGGAGTTGCAAAGCCTTCGATTCCGTATTCCAAAGCGATGATTGCACCCTTGTCGAAAAGGCTCAAAATCGTTCCTTCGTGTACAGAATCAACGGTGAAAATTGTCTCGAAAGTATCCCAAGGATTCTCTTCCAACTGTTTGTGACCAAGGCTCAAACGGCGGTTTTCTTTGTCGATGTCAAGTACTACAACTTCGATTTCTGCACCGATTGAAGTAAACTCGTTAGGATGTTTTACTTTCTTAGTCCAAGAGAGGTCAGAGATGTGAATCAAACCGTCAACGCCTTCTTCGATTTCTACGAAGATACCGAAGTTCGTGAAGTTCTTAACTGTTGCAGTATGTTGTGTACCAACAGCATATTTTTCATCAATGTTTTCCCATGGATCTGGTTTCAATTGTTTCATACCCAAAGACATCTTTCTTTCTTCGCGGTCAAGAGTCAAAACTACAGCTTCAACTTCGTCGCCAACTTTCAAGAATTCTTGAGCAGAACGCAAGTGTTGTGACCACGACATTTCAGAAACGTGGATAAGACCTTCGATTCCAGGAGCGATTTCAACGAATGCACCGTAATCAGCCATAACAACAACTTTACCTTTAACCTTGTCACCAACTTTCAAGTTTGGATCCAAAGCATCCCAAGGATGAGGAGTCAATTGCTTCAAGCCGAGAGCGATACGTTTCTTGTCATCGTCGAAGTCAAGGATAACAACGTTGATTTTTTGATCCAATTGAACGATTTCTTCA